>CAMZEK010000011.1 GCA_947305795.1 uncultured Bacteroidales bacterium
TCGAGGTGGCGGGGTTCAGCTTCATGGTGCAGGAGCCCAGCGGGATCATGCAGCGATTGAGGCTGAGGTCGCGGTTTTCTAGTTTCTTCATGTAGCGCATCATGTCGGTCTCGCTGCGGTACTTGAAGAACATCGGGGCCTGCATGAACTTGGAGGTACGCTGCATCTCAGTCGGGATGCCGCTGAACTTCTGGCAGTTCGGGTCGCAGACGAGCTCTTCGTGTTGCTTGCCGAGGGCTTCGGCGACGACTTGGCCGATCTCGTTGATGTCTTCACGAGCGGTGGTCTCGTCGAGGCTGATGCCGAAGTGTTGCTTGTCGATGATGCGGAAGTTCATGCCGTGTTTCTCGGCGGCTTCCTTCACTTTGCAGGTGCAAGCGCCTTCGGGCAGTTCGAACAACAGCGTGTCGAAGAAGTGCTTGTTGAGTTGCTTCACGCCGAGCTTGGCCAGTTCGGAAGTCAGCTTGCCGGCGAGGCAGTTGATATGGTGGGCAATCTCGATCAAGCCTTCCGGACCATGATAGAGGGCATAGAAGCCCGACATGATGGCCAACAAAGCCTGCGCGGTGCAGATGTTGGACGTGGCTTTTTCGCGCTTGATGTGCTGCTCGCGGGTCTGCAAAGCCAGACGGTAAGCTGGATTGCCGAGGGCGTCGATGCTGATGCCGATGATACGGCCAGGCATGTCGCGCTTGTAGGCTTCGGTGGTGGCGAAGTAACCAGCATGCGGGCCACCGAATCCCATCGGCAGACCGAAACGCTGGTTAGAACCTAAGACCACGTCAGCACCCCATTCACCGGGAGGCGTGATGAGGGTGAGGCTCAGCAGGTCGGCAGCGACGGCCACTTGCATTCCTTTGGCCTTCCATTCGGCGACTTTGGCGCGGTTGTCCACGATTTCACCGAACTGGTTGGGGCACTGAAGCAGGATGCCGAAATATTGTTCACTGCAATCGAACTTGTCAATGTTGTCGACCACGACCTCGATGCCTTGGAAGTGGGCGCGGGTCTTGATGACTTCGATGCTCTGCGGGAACACGTCGTTGGCGACGAAGAACTTCTTCACGCCGGCCTTCACTTGGGCGCGGCTGCGGGCATGCCAGAACATCAGCATGGCCTCGGCGGCGGCAGTGCCTTCGTCGAGCAAGCTGGCGTTGGCCAACGGCATGGCGGTGAGGTCGCTGATGACAGTCTGGAAGTTCAAGAGGGCCTCGAGACGGCCTTGCGAGATCTCAGCCTGATAAGGTGTATAAGAGGTGTACCAGCCCGGGTTCTCCAGGATGTTGCGCATAATGACGCCAGGAGTGATGGTGTTGTAGTAGCCCAAGCCGATGTAGGTGCGGAACTGCTTGTTCTTGGCACCCAATGCTTTAAGGTGGCTGATGACTTCGTACTCGCTCATGCCTTCGCCGATGTTGAGGTCTTTCGGCAGACGGATTTCGGGAGCGATGATTTCGTCGACAAGTTGTTCTTGCGATTTCACGCCGATGACCTTGAGCATCTTTTCAGCGTCGGATGCAGTGGGACCGTTGTGGCGTTTGATGAAGTTGTTTCTGATCATATACGATTCGTTTTGAATTTATAATTAATTGATTTCTTTGATTTTACTCTTCAATGTAGCGATAGATTCGATGGCTTCTATTTCTCCGCTTGGGATTTTACGGAGTTTGCCGATCCATTCAATGTAAGATGGGGAGTCTTTCAGGATGGTATAGCGCAGGTAATCATATTCTTCACCGCTGACCTTGCCTTTGTATTGCTTGTAAAGTCCGTCGTAAGAATCCATCATAGCGTTGCGCTCGTGTATCAAAGCCCAAAACTCTTGCTTGAACAAGGCATTGTCGTCAGTCAAGATGGGCTGTTCAGTCGGCTTGGGTTGAATCGTGTCAGAACTGATGGATTGGCTTTCAGGAGTTTGCGGGACAGATAAAGCTGTCGTGTCCATAGCTTCGAATGTGGCGGTATCAGTTTCCGCAACAGTATCAATGGGAATGAAAGGATTTTCGCCTTGTGGCTGTTCTATAACTTGATTCTGAGGCTTTTGCGGCTTGAACACACCAATTGCCAAGACGGTAATCAGGCCGATGATGATGCATATGATAAGAACCCAAATTACAACCTGTAGGACAGATGTCATCCGTTCCTTTAACGGTTCTTTTTCATATTGCGCTATCAACTTTCCGTCGTAAATCTGGTTATCAGGCATGAGCTGCAACTTGAAGCCTGTAAAAATATAGCCTTTGGGTGGGATGATGTATTCTTCAACATCGTGTCCGTCCTCGTAAAATGAATAAGGACAGCCTTCCATTTTCTCACCTTTGCCGGCGTCGATGCAGAAATGCTTTTCGGTATAGTCCATCGTTGTGGGTCGATTGGGGATTATTGGAGGATTTTGTTCATCGTGATGAAATCGGGATAGGCCAATTGCTGCCCGTTAATGGAGATGTAAGGCTTCACTTTCAGTCCAAGATTGACGGGTTGGCTGCTGGCTCCGGCCAATTTGAAGGCCAAGTTGACGATAGCGTCAGCCGATTCGCCGCTGAACAGTTGGAACAGGTCGGTGGTAATAGGAATCGTTACCACGCTATTGGAATTGGCGGGGACGTTCACGCTTTTGTTCATCGTAGTGCTGATGACTTGTTTCCCGTTGAGGCTTACGATGTAATCCATCTTCGACATGGCAGCAGCAATGGCGTTGGGGTTACTCACGTTGACATTGACGTTGAACGTCACGGGTAATGACTTGCTCATGATGGCGTTGGTGAGGGCCAGCAGCTGTGTGACATTGAGGCTTTCCGAGGTCATGCCTTTGGTCAGGTTGATACCCAGCATTTGGATGTTGTTGATGTTCTTCAAGTCGAAGGTGCAGTTGGCGAAATTGGCTACCTGGGCCACTTGGTTGAGTATTTCGCATGACGAAAGTCCCAAAGCGACAAACAGGATAATGAGGGTTTTCTTGAGTTTTGACATATCTCTATTCTTTTTATTATCAATGGTTTGAATTGAAGCAAAGGCTGGCGCAGCCTCATGCTTTACAAAAATGCAATAATACGAAAAAAGTTGGACACGCAGCCCGACTTTTTAGATTTTTTTGAAGATTTCGAAGGCATAGATTCCAAAAGAAATCTGCCTACTATGTCATTCCCTTGGGAATCTATAGGAGGCAGACTTGACATGCCTTCAGAATCATTCTTCCCCGCGGCGCGAAGCACGTTTGCGCTCCAGCTCGTCGAGAATGATTTTGCGCAAGCGCAGACTTTTTGGCGTCACTTCAAGATACTCGTCGTCGCGGATGTACTCCATGTATTCCTCCAACGAGAAGCGCACGGGCGGGATAAGACGAATGGCCTCGTCGCTGCCTGAGGCACGTACATTGGTAAGGTGCTTGGTCTTGCACACGTTGATGACGATGTCATTGCTGCGCGTGTTCTCTCCGATGACCTCGCCAGCATAAACGTCCTCGTTCGGGTTGACGAAAAATACGCCTCGGTCTTGTAGCTTCCAAATGGCATAGGGGATGGCTTGTCCCGTTTCCATCGAAATCAAGGCACCTGTGTTGCGGGTCGGCATTTCACCCTTCCATGGCTCGTAGCCCTTGAAACGGTGCGAAACGATGGCCTCGCCTTCGGTGACGGTCAACAAGATGTTTCTCAAGCCGATAAGTCCGCGTGCGGGAATGTCGAAGTCGAGGCACATGCGGTCGCCCTTGGGCTCCATTTGGGTCATTTCACCCTTGCGGGTGCTGACCTGCTCGATGACGCGACCCGAGAAGTCCTCCGGCACTAAAACGGTGAGGGCTTCGATAGGCTCGCATTTCACGTCGTCGATGTATTTCACGATGACTTTGGGCTGACCGAGTTGGAACTCATAGCCCTCGCGTCGCATGGTCTCAACAAGGATGCTGAGGTGCAGGATGCCACGACCATAGACCATAAGGGAATCAGGCGAGTCGGTGTCTTCCACCTTCAAGGCGAGGTTTTTCTCGGTCTCTTTGTAGAGGCGTTCGCGCAGGTGGCGTGAAGTGACGTATTTGCCTTCCTTGCCGAAGAACGGCGAGTTGTTGATGGTGAACAACATGCTCATCGTCGGCTCGTCCACATGGATGGGCGGTAGCGGCTCAGGGTTTTCGTAGTCGGCCACGGTATCGCCAATCTCAAAGTCGTCGATACCCATCAGCGCGATGATGTCGCCAGCTTCGATAGGTTTCTTGGTGCGTTCTTTGCCCAAACCTTCAAAGGTATAGAGTTCCTTGATGGTGGAGCGGGTGACGGAGCCGTCGCGTTTCACCAACGAGACGTTCATGCCCGCTTGCAGGATACCGCGTTTCAGACGACCCACAGCGATACGACCGACGTAAGAGCTATAGTCTAGCGAGGTAATCAGCATTTGAGGCGTGCCTTCTTCGAATTTCGCAGGCGGGATGGTGTCAATGATGACATCCAATAAGTAGGAAACATTGTCGGTGACGTTTTCCCAATGGTCTGACATCCAGCCTTGCTTCGACGAGCCATAGACGGTGGGGAAGTCCAGTTGGTCTTCGGTCGCGCCGAGGTTGAACATCAGGTCGAAGACGGCTTCCTGCACCTCGTCGGGATGGCAGTTAGGCTTATCGACCTTGTTGATGACCACGATGGGCTTCAAGCCGAGTTCGATGGCTTTTTGCAGCACGAAACGGGTCTGCGGCATAGGGCCTTCGAAGGCATCAACGAGCAGCAAAACGCCATCGGCCATGTTCAAAACGCGTTCCACTTCGCCGCCAAAGTCAGCGTGGCCAGGGGTGTCGATGATATTGATTTTCACGTCCTTGTAGCGCACCGACACGTTCTTTGAAAGGATGGTGATGCCGCGTTCGCGCTCCAGGTCGTTGTTGTCCAAAATGAGTTGGCCGGGAGCCTCGTCCGATTCCTTGAACAGTTGCGATTGGTAAAGGATACGGTCCACGAGGGTGGTCTTGCCGTGGTCAACGTGGGCAATGATTGCTATATTTCTGATATTCTGCATTTTAATAAAAATTGCTGCAATAATTTAAGCCGCAAAATTACAAAAAATGCAGATTTCTATTTTGAATTCATCCAGAAAAACTCTTCTTTGGCAATAATTGGCTTAAAATAATCGTCAATAATCCCTTGCTCCACAAGCTCTTTCGGCGTTCCTTGTCGCAATGGCTGATGGGGCGCGACAACCCACATGACATCGGCATGACGGAGCAATAAGTCAAGGTCGTGGCTGCTGAAAAGGATGGTCTTCTTTTTCTCTCGTGAGAGCTTGTGCATGATGTTGACCAACTCGATTTTGCTTGGATAGTCGAGGAAAGCAGCGGGCTCGTCCATGAAAATGAGAGGTGTGTCCTGCACCAAAGCTTTGGCTATCATTACTTTCTGTTGTTCACCGTCGCTCAGCGAGACGAAGTTTCGGTTGGTAAGGTGACCGATTCCTACGGTTTCAAGGCTGTCGTAGATGATTTGCTCGTCCTCGGTTTTCAGTCGAGCCAAGAGGCCGAGATGGGGATAGCGACCTGCTGCCACGATGTCGAAAACCTTCAGGAAAAGGTCGTCGGGCTTTTCGGTCAGCACGAGGCTGAAAAGAGAACTACGCTCAGAAGGGTGGTAATCCTGCAATTTCTTACCGAACAAGCTGATTTCGCCGTCTACAGACTTGATGCTGGCTGAGAGCGTCTTGAACAGCGTCGTCTTGCCAGAACCATTGGGACCCGCCAAAGCCACAATGTCGCCTTCGTTGAGGCTCACGTTGATCTCGGGCATCAGGGCTTGGCCTTTGTAGCCGATGAGCAGGTTCGTGGTATGTAGCACTTCGTTCATTTCAGCACTTTTTGACGATGGAAAATAACCCACAGCACGATAGGCGCGCCGATGAGGGCCGTGACGGAATTAATGGGCAGGTTGCCTTCGAACGAGGGCAGACGCGCGATGAGGTTACAGAACAAAGCCAAGTCCATGCCGATGAAGGCCGAGGCGGGGATGAGCAGCTTATGGTCGCTGCTTTTGAAGAGGAAGCGTGCGATATGCGGCACTGCCAGACCCAAGAAGGCGATGGGACCGCAGAATGCCGTGATAAGGGCGGTGAGGAAACCCGAGGCCAAGATGATGAGCATGCTGCTTCGCCTGATGTTGACACCAAGGTTTTCAGCATAACGTTCGCCCAACAGCAAGAGGTTCAAGGTCTTGAACAAGAGGAACGAGGCGACCGCACCTGCTACAACGGCAATGGCGAAGAAAGGCAGCTGCGCTTTGCTCACGTTGGAGAAGCTGCCCATGCCCCAGATGACGAAAGAATGCAGTCCTTCTTTTTGGCTGAAAAATTTCAGAATGTCAGTGACCGAGCCAGCAATGTAGGCAATCATGATACCCACTAAAACGAGGCTGACCATGCTACGGAGCCTCGAACTCAGCGCAAGGATGAGGAGCAGCACTGCAAAAGCACCCACGAAGGCTGCCACAGTGACACCAAAGGTGGACCACAGCGACAACGTGTTGACCGACAATCCCGTGGCTGTGCCTAACAGGATGACTAGTGCCACGCCCAGACTCGAGCCACTACTGATGCCCAGCAGGGACGGATCAGCCAAAGGATTGCGGAATAGCGTTTGCATCAAAAGGCCTGATACTGAAAGTCCTATGCCCACTAATAGTGCTGTGATAGCCTGCGGCAAACGGTAATCCAAAATGATGGCACGGTAGGTGGAGCCTTCGCCGCCGAAGACCGCCGCCCCAATCTCCTTCATCGGGATGGACACCGAGCCAAAGCACAGGTTCATCACGAAAAGCAACAGCCCGACCGCCACAATCCCTATGGAAATCAGTAGGATAGGAGCGGTTTGACGGGGTTCTATGTTGGGGGATTGTGTGGGCACGCTTTTTGAATTACGGGGGCAAAGTTACATATTTTTCTTATTGGTCATCAGGCTTGTTCAGAAGGTTGTCAAGAATGGTTTTGTGTAACAGCATGGTAGCCTTATAGTCCGCGTCGATTTTTTGGCGGGCGGCTTCGGCGTTAAACGGCTCGAAATAGATTGCATCGGCTTTCATCACCTCGCGTTTTTGTTCATCAAAATAGATTTTGTCAGCCACGGTTTTGGCTTTTTGTGGTTCGTGTTCGCTGAGATAAATGTAAGCCAGGTTGAAATAAGGATAGAGGTAGTTGGGGCTGATACGGATGGCTTCGTTGAGATAGAACTCAGCCATGCCTAGATCGTGGGCTGTGTAATACGACACCAGTCCGAGGTCGTTGAGGTTTTCCTTGCAGTAAGGCGCATAGTGGTGCGCTTGGCGGAAGCTGTTGATGGATTGCGAGCCTCCCAGCATCTTCTCCGCTTTGCCTTGATACCAATGTAAAGGCAACCCAACGGGATCAATCGTGTAGAACACCGACTGGGCTTGGCGACAATAGCGTTTCACGCCTTTCCAGTCATTGGCCTGCAAAGCCTTTTGCATCTCAAAGGCGTTGCGCTCGCCTTTATAGCGGAATCCTCCTACCATGATCAACATGGCGGCAATAAGCAAAAAGAATAGGTTGAAACCTTTTCCAACGGTTTTCTGCTTGTCTCGGGTTATGACTTGAAATAGTATGGCCATGAGGATTCCCATCCAGATGAGGTATTCGATGCGGCTGTTCGGGAAATCGAAGAGGGCGTTGACACAGCATCCTGCAAAAACACTCAAGACAAGAGCACCGTAAAGGAATTCTTTCCGGTTTTTGGTTTCGCAAAGGACAAAAAAGGCACGGGTGAACAAGGAAACGAGAAAGACGGTGTAAAGGAGAAACCCAAGATAGCCGGTTTCGGAAAGCACCCCAAGGTATTCGTTGTGCGGTTTGGTGAAATTGACGTTCCACACATCGGCACGGTAAAGCCTTTCAAGACCCGCATCAGGGAAATGGATTTGCCAATTGCCGACGCCGCAGCCTGTAAAAGGATGCTTGTCCGCGATGCGAAAGGTCTTGTCCCACAACAGACAGCGTTCCACCAATGAAGAGGTACTCATCATCTTGGTTTCAATCTCGCTTTTTTCGGAAGAATGGGGGACGGAACGGGCTGCAAACCAACGGAGTCCTACGGTAAGAAAAGCATAGACAAGAACAACGGAAATGAGAAGTTGAGGCCTCTGAGCCTTTCGAAGGAATGACTTGTATGGATGGCTTCGTTCCCGGCAATGACGCACCTTTATCAATATCATTATCCCGAAAAAACCAGCAGCAACAAGCACGCTGAGCAACACCGCCCTCGATTTCAGCAGGATGATGACGATAGTGGAGATGGCAAACAAGACGACGGAAAGCAGTTTGGGGATCTTGCTCTCGAAGACCGAAAAAGAGGTGAACAGAAAGGCAGAGAGCATAAACAACATGGCGGCCAGCAGGTTTTTGTGTCCGTTGATGCCGCTGACCCGGTAAAGTTGCTCATAGCTGAAATTCTCGATATGAAACAGTTGGACGATGGCAAACAGAAGATAAACCGAAAGAGCGACAGCGGCAGCCATCCAAAGCACTTTTTGGGTAAGGTGACGATTGCTCGACAACAAGCTGTAAAACAGGATGATAATGAGTGGGGAGAGGAGCTGGCAGGAGAAAGCAAAGACCGCCTCGGCGGTGTTGGTAGCCCAAATGATGGAACAGCCGCAAAGGAGGACAAACAGCAGATAGACGAGGAAAACAGGACTGTCGGGAACTATCCAGCGCTTTTTGCGGAAAAGGGCAAAAAGGAAAACGATTGCCAGACCTATCGCAAGGGCAATAAATCTGGCAATCAGAAACTTATCATATAGGTTGGGTAGCCCGATGAACATGCTTGTCAGTTGGTGTAGACCGACTTGACGTTTCCATAACGGATACTGTCGGTCATGTAGCGGACGAAAGTGCGAAAATAATACTTGGTGTTGGCCGAAATGTTGTAGACGTCACTTTGAAACTCGTACCATGAGCCAGTGGGTGTGGCGACTGTGGTGTAGAAGTCGGATTCGTATTGCGGATACTCGTTGGTGGAACTGTAACAAAAACCGACTTTGTCGATCACCTCGGGTTTGGAGCAATACAAATAGCCACTGACATTGATATAATTGCCACTCCACCAGTAGTAGGGAACATAGGTCTGCAATTCAAATATCAAGGGGATGTCGGGCATGGTGAAACTGAGGATTTCGCCATAGAAATAGTTGGGGTTGTATTCGTGCCCATTGCCATAAGCCACAAAGGCACGATAATAATACTGGGTGTTTGGCAACAATCCATAGCCATAGCAATGGGCACGGTAAACATCGTCTTCAAGATAAGCCATGCAATAACCTTCGCAGTTGTTGAAGGTGAAGTCAGGATTTTGGCTGTAGCACACCCCAACTTGCCACAAGGTTGCGCCAAAAGGTTCGACAGTGACGTCGCATGAGAAACCTTCATAGGTGATTTCGTAGGCCGGCAGGGTGGTGACAGGCGAGGCTGCCGGAACATCGGCGGCGAGGGTGGTAAAGGTTTTTTCGCTGCCATAGCAGTATTCCGTGCCATATTGCGCAAAGCCGCGCACATGGTATTGGGTGTTAGGCTCAAGGTCGGTCAGCAGGCAGAGGTAGGGCTTCGAGCATCTGTGACTTTGCATAACATTGTCGTCGACGGTAGGGTTGGCCGACTTGCTCCAGCAAACGCCAAGTCCAATCAGCAGTCCAGCGTCGTCGGCGGTCACTTCCGCGCCACATGAGGCGGTGCTGCCTGTGATGAAGGCCGGTTCGGCAGTGGTAACCACCACGTTGTCAGTAAAATGGTTCAGGGAGTTTTCGTCCTGCTTGCAGGATGGCAGAACCCATAACAGAGCCATTGCCATCAAGATTGAAACAAGTGTCTTTTTCATATCGGTGAATTTTTAATATTCGAAATAGAGCACATCCTTGTCGTCAATGTCGTCAGCATAGTACATGGTCTGCAAAACGGGATACTTGTCGCTGTTGTATTGGTAGGCGAAGCAGACCGTGTCCACATAGTGGTCTTCTGTGACAATCATCGAGGTTATGTTGTGTTTGGTGAAACTGGTGTGACCAGCAACATAATTGACCAAATAGTCTTCTAGGCCGCCCATGAAACCGTACCAGGGACAATTCTTGTCGTCGTATTGCAGTTGGAAGTCAACATAGTCGCCATCGCCGGTAAAGACGATTTTGCTGATGTTGTCGTCGGTCCAAGTCAGCAGGAGGGTGAAGGTATAGGTTTCATCCTCATGACGTTGTTGCGCCATCTGCTGTTCGCGTTCGACCACGCTAGCGCAAACAGTGGGAGGAAGCAAATGCGACAATGGGTTTAGGTGCAACGAGGCGCCGTTTTTCTTATAATAATAATCGTAGAATGTTCCGATCAGCTTGCTGATATGGTCACCATCATAGTTTATCGCCCAAGTGCAGGCGATGGCATTGCGATAGTACACGGTGGCCGACTTCAGGTGGTCGCCGTCGTAGTCGTAGGTGATGTACTCGGAGTTCGTGTAGTTGTCGACGCGGGTGACGCGGTTGTCTTCGTATGTGAAATTCTCAATCCAGGTGTCACCTTTGAAGCCGTAGTCCATGTAATGCGTGATGGAGTTGAGCTGGTCGCCGTTCCATTCCCAATGTTGGAAAGGTTCTTTGTCCGAATAGCTTGAAGAATAATAAATCTGTTGGATCTTCTTTTTGGGTGAATAAACACCCGCCTTTTCTTTTTGGCACGAGGTGAGGGATGCTATCAGAAACAGTCCCAGCACGATGCCTAGCGATTTGATGGTCTTCATGGTTTTTCTTTTTGTTTATTTGTGGCGCAAAGATATAACATTTTTATAAAACAGTCGTATCGTATTGGAAAAAAGGACTTCCGAAGCATGATTGTAACCTTTCAGGCGAATGGAACGGCGATGGTGGTAGGGGACATGGGATAAAATGTTATTTGTATCGTTCAATTGCCGTTAGTTGTTTCAAAGAGCAAAGATACAAGTCTTTGAAAGTAATTCACAACCGCGCAGCCCCAAATTATACACTTGCATCGGTTGTTTCAAAGATACAAGTTTATTTGATCAATCGTCAAAAATTTTCCATGCCGGCTTCCAACCGGCTCTGTCCCACAGGAAGTTGAGCAGAATGTCTCTCTTCTCCCGAAAGGTCTCGTAGTACTGGTTGCTGTAACGAAGCACACCGTTTTCTCTGGATTCCAGCAATCCATAGAGAGACCGGTACAGAGGATCGAGCTTTGCCAGCTTTGGAAATACGCTCCGGTTCGCTGGGAGCAGGTACTGTAGTTTGTCATCCAGCGTACACACATCATAAACGAACTCACCGCTGGTCATGATCTTCATCAGATCCAGGCAATCCTGGCGTTTTTCGTCCCTGACGCTCTTCGCAAGAGATACGAAATCCACTAGGAACAGCGGTCTTTTATTGTTTTTTTTCTCGGAGAAGTTTGCAAAGGTCACTACATAGTCGTCTTTTTTGAGACTGGCAATGTTCTCCGTGAAACCGAGCAGATAGCGGCAGTCCTCACGATTGAAGCGGCTGATCCCATCAAAGTCGGCGAAACTGGAATCCGCCAGGTATTCCCGACCTCCCATCAGCTCCACAAGATGATCCATTACTTTCAGGCTTTTATGCATATCCAGATTCGTGCAGAAAGCCTGAATAAAGTAATACAACAGCATGGAACGCATCGGGATGGCCACCTGTTCATGGATCTCCATGACATTTGCTACATGCAGATCGTCTTTTTTTCTGCAGATCAGTGCACTGGAGCACATCATGACTGGTAAGCCGTATGTTTTATTCCTGTATTTGCTCCTTTCATGGATCCACGGAAATGCATCGTCAGCAGAAACTGAATCGGGAACTGGCGCAAGAAATCCTTTTGCCGCCAATGCCGACAGGACCACTCCGTCGTAGGAAACAAGATCCGCATCTGTCTCCGGAAGATCGCTGTAGCAGTTCCACTCTCTGAATACGATCGGTCTTTCGTGCCCTGTCTGACGGAACCAGTCTTCCAGCAGGCGATGATATGACTCAGTACCGGTCATATTGTAGTAATAGAAAATGATCGGAGATAATTCTCCGTTGTTACTTGTTTTTACAGTCATCGCTTTACGCTTACCGAATAATTATGTTGTTTCAAAGAGCAAAGATATAAGTTATTTGAACGCAATTTTCAAAATTTTCCAAAACTCTTGTATCTTTGCCCGATAATTCTGTTTATCCTTGAAAAAAAATGAAACGTATACTCTTTTTACTAACCATGTTGGCACTCTTTCCCATGTGCCTAGTCGCTCAGCAGACCAAGCCGGGCATCATCGCCCATCGGGGTTTCCATCGGTTTGAAGGCTCGGCCGAAAACAGCATGTCCGCACTGCAATATGCTGTTGCCCACGATTTCGAAGGCACGGAGTTTGATGTGCAGCTCACCGCGGACGATGTCGCCATCGTGTATCACGACGGTTCCATGCAAGGCCGTGTCATTGCCGAAACATCTTTCGACACCCTACGGCAACTACCTGCATTTACCCTGAAAAGCGGTGAGACCGTCCCAACGCTCGATGCCTTCCTTGGAGCTTGCCGCCAAGCCTTGTTGGAGCAACAGTCACGTGGGAAGCATACACGGCTGTTTTTCGAGATTAAGCCTCAGACTTCGTCTGTGCAACGCCACCATCTCATTGGTCAGATTATCGAGACCATCGGGAAATACCAACTCCACGACGACGTCTTCTTCATCTCTTTCGACCTCGAGGCGTGCATGATGATGGCTCAACTGATGCCCGATGTCCATGTAGCCTATCTCGAAGGCGACCTTTCGCCCAAACAACTGCAAGAAAAGGGCATCACTGACATCGACTACCATTTGAGCAAGTTCGATGCCCATCCCGAATGGGTGAAGGAAGCCCACGACTTAGGTATGATTGTCGGTGTTTGGACCGTCAACACGCCTGAAAAAGCTCAGGAGATGTTGCAATTGGGCGTGGACTATATCACCACGGACGAGCCTCAGCTGATGAGGGAGTGGCTGAGATATTAAAAAGGTATGGTTGTTATTATTTTATTGCTCGTATCTTTTTAAAAGTTATTTCAAAGAGCAAAGATACAAGTTAAATGCAAGCAATTCACAACGTAACTCCGCCGCCCGTCCCCGTGAGCGACGTAGTCGTCGCGCCACCAAGTCTCAATGGGATGCCCTCGCCATCTCTTCAGCCAAGGCATTAAGTTCTTGGCACTCTTTCCTCGTAATGCCTTTTCTGGGACTTGTTTCGGCGGTAGTCTCTGTCAGGAAGAGCATCAAGCCACGGCTGCAGGCCTCCATGAAGCTGCCAGTGGGCTTGTAATATTCTGAGAAACCATGCGATACCAAACAGATGACAGGTAATCCTTCTTTTAGGGCAACCTCTTGCACTTGTTTTTCTTTTGGGCTGATGAAAGCCCCAATAAGGACAGCTCCTTTCCTTGCAGCAAGGATGCAATCGTTCATATAATCACAGGCTTCCTCATCGGAAAAATGGCTTCTGACATGGACGGCGTGTAGGGGATGATCTAATAATTGAAGGTTACCCACGGCAGAAAAGTTGTGATTGTTCCATTGCACATTGCGCAAAACAGCAAAGCTTCCAGGGTGCATCTTTTTCAGCATCAGTCGGCGGGGATTGTCTTTTACGTATGCAATCATGTTTTTGAGTTGACCAGCATGAAGCAGGAGGCGGTCGTGATAGCCTTTTTCACAAAGAGGCTTGAGGGGAGCCCCTTCCGAAGCTGGTAATGATAGGCTTTTGTTGTAGGCCTTTGTGCAGCCCACCATGAAACCGCGCACCACGTCGCCGACGGCGATGTCCATCTCATCTCGAACAAAGAGAATGCCATGGAAATGGTCAGGCATCAGCTGACAAGCAATAAGGGAGAGGTCTCGTCTGCATCGCTGACCAGTGCGCTCGCTTTTCTTTTTGGCGAACACTTTCTGAAGGATGGGGATGTCTTCCCAGCATTTCAATACAGCCTCCCCAAGTGGCGTAGGAACGACGGAGGCTGTTTCGGGCGATTCACCTACTAGCTCGCCGAGCAGCGGGAGTCTGCCTTCTGTGCAAAGGGTGAGCATATAGATACCTCGCCTATGGTAGTTGTTGCGATGGCTTCGTTTGTGTTGCTGGGGCAGAGGGCGGTTGTCTTTGGGCTTTAAAGGTGTCGTTTCTTCGTTCATGGAGGCAAAGTTATGTCTTTTTTTTTCGGACTTTGGCGAGTTGATGTGGTTTTCGCGACAATTATGTCGCTCACAGGGACAGGCGGTTACAAAAAAACGCCCCCCAAAAGTCATGCATCAGGATTAAAAAGAGCACTTTTTAGCTTTTCATGGCTCGTTTTCCACAAATTGTTTTTGAAATTATGCCTTTAACTAATTTCCTTTTTTCTTTTGTATCCGAAAAACACCAATCATTATGAACAAAGCCTTCAGAAGCCAAACTTGCTCCCGTCCCATTTCAGCGTTTTCTGCGTCTTTGTGTTGCCATGCCAATAGTTGACGGTGATGTCCTTGCCAGTGCGGGGCAGGTCGTAGCAAGCCCATGAACCATCGTCCAGACCGTATTCCACTTCGAACCCTGGGGCGTCACAATAGGTCATTTCCTTTGAGGCGTTGTCGTAGCGGCAGAACGTGAGGCCGTCGAATTGGCCGGGGCTGTACTCGCCGTCTTGTGCGTAGTATCCCACATTGTAAGCAAACAGCTTGTGCTTTTTGTCGGACTCGTTCCAGTAGCACATCTCAATCCTCAGCAGGCTTCCTTCGTATCTGGATTCATAGAGCACGAAGCCGTTTTTCTCGTCAACGGAGAGCGTCACGCCCTCGTTCTGTGGAAGGCCTTCACGATGCCGGATCCATGCTTGTTTTACGGCATTGAACGATTCGTCGGCGTAGCCTTCTTCTTCGTCTTCACCATTGTCACTGGACAGGAAAGCCCATGCAAAGTCGCTGATGGTGGGTTTTTCGCCTTGACAGTTCACTTTAATGCCCTCCTGTGCCGTCAGTGCCAGCGTGCAGCAGGCGAGAATGATTGTCAATAATACTCTTTTCATGTTGTTGTTTTTGTTAGACATTTATGCCGCAAATATACACATTTTAAAACTTCAACGTCAAATTTCCCATGAAGGTAAATCCTGCCATCGGGATGAAACCAATTTGGTAATAGCGGTTGTCGTTCGGATGGCCGTAGCTGTCACAGATGGCTGAATAGACCCAACCATTGGCAGCGTAGCGCTTGTTGAAGATGTTGTTGAAGTTCACCTTGAAGACGACTTCTTTGACGACCTTCTTGGGGTTCAGCGTGTAGCCGAGGCTGATGTTGGAGGTGCTGAAGGCCGGCAACGAACGGTCAAGGTTTTGGGTGTTGTCGAGATACATCCTCGAGACGTAGTTGGTGTGCCAGGTCGCCTCAAAGCCCTTGTGGTGGAAAGTGACGAAGCCGTTGAGGATGGCCGAAGGGGAGAAGGCAATTGTCGAGTTGTCGTAATGGATGGTGGTGTAACCCGTCTCGCTGTCCCAATCCTCGACCACCTCATCGAAGTCCTTGATTTTGTTTTGGCTCAAGGCGGCGTTGGCCTCGATGGTCAGCCATTTTGTGGCGTTGACGCCAGCCTGCAACTCCACGCCCATTCGGTAAGAGTCCTTGATGTTGGTGGTGAGAGCCTCGCCGATGTCGCTGACTTCACCAGTCTGCACGAACTGGTCAGTGTAGTCCATGTAATAGAGGTTGGCTCCGGCTTGCCAGATGTTTCCTGTGTAGTTGTAACCCAGCTCGAAGTCAAGGAGTTGCTCGGGCTTCGGGAAAGGGTAGGAGCCGTTGTCGGTGAAGTTGTTGCGCTCCGGCTCGCGGTGGCTCATGGCTACGGAAGCGTAGGCGTGATGGTTGTCCGTATCAAAGGAGATGCCGCCCTTGGGGTTGAAAAAGGGATAGGTCTCGTGGATGTCGAGCGGTTGGTTGTAATAGCCGCTCTCGTCGTCGTAGAACTTGTCGTTGATGCCGTCGGTCTTGTAGTCCACGTAGCGGAATTGCATATCGCCGAAAACAGTCCAATGCTTGCAGAAGGTGAAGGCCGCCTTGATGAAGGCATTGCCATCGAGTTTGGTGGCGTCGGAGTCGTAATATTGGTAGTCGCCATTGGCGAGGTATTTGTTGGCAACGCCTTCGTTGGCGATGTAGGTCACGTAGCCGAAGTGATTGCCTTGGAAGTTCTGTAGCGAGAGACCGCCGATGACGTTCCAATGCTCGTCCTTGTATTTAGTAAACCAAATGAGGCCGTAGGTGTCTTGTCTGAGGCCTTTCTTGCGGACGAAGTCGGTCTTTTTCACCTTGTTGCCATCGGCGTCGGTGTAGGTCATGCCGAACTTTGAGAGCTTGTTGTTAGGACGGAATTCCTCATAATAGCCGTAGCCGTAGGTGTAGTGCAGTGTCGCCGTTGTCGCCCAATGCTCGTTGATTTCCCATGCCGCCGAGAGGATGTTGTGGTCTTGCCAGAAGTTGTCGGTGGTCTTGTCCCAATAGCTGCCGTCGTTCATTTGGTAGCGTTGGGTGAGGTAGTTGCCGTTTTCGTCTTGGACGAAGTTACCCTCTTCGTCGGTGACGAGGTATTCGTACAGCGAATTGAATTGTCCCAGACCCACCTTATACATGTCAGCGTATGTCTTGATGCCCGTCGGGATGCCGTATGTACCATCCATGAGGCTCATGTCGTTGCTGCCCGCCGTCACGCCGTTCCAAGCTTGGCCGGTTCTCTCAAAGTTTCCAATGTTCTTGTAGCGGATGACGAAGTTTTTGCCAATCCATGAGACTCCGCCGTAGTAGCTGCCGCTGCGACCTTGGGTGCCGTGGACGAAGCCGTCGGTGCCGGTCTGGTGGTAAGCACCATCAATGACCAAATGGTTCCACAAAAATCCTGTCGAGGCTTTCGCACCGAAATTAATGGTGCTGAACGAGCCGTATGAGCCTGTGATTTCGGCACTTGGCACCAAAGAAGGCGACGCCGACGACAAGGCCACCGTGCCGCCGAAAGCGCCGTCGCCGTTGGTGGAGGTGCCCACGCCGCGCTGGATTTGCACCGAACCCAGCAGTGAGCCATAGCTGTTCATGTTGGCCCAGAACACGCATTGGTCCTCGGGCGAGTTGAGCGACACGCCATCCAAGGTGACGTTGATGCGCGAGTCGCCGGCACCACGGATGCGCATGTAGGACGTTCCTGTGCCGACGCCATTCTCGCTCCAGGCGATGATGCCGGGCGTCTTGGCAAACAGGAAAGGCAGCTCCTGACCCGTTTTCGAGAAGTCGTTCAACTCTACTTTCTGGAGGTTGGAGACAGCGTAGGGTGCGTTCTTCTGGATTCGCACACCACTGATTATCACCTCGTTAAGCATCTCCACACGAAGTGTGTCATCCACATTGTTGCTTTGACCGTTCACATTGGCTGCAATGAACAATGCTGCGATACCAAAAAAGAATCTTTTCATCTTTTTGAATCTTTAGTTGTACAAAATGTGAAGGGGAAGTTTGAAAATATCCAATCCCTACGCCAGCATTATCCGGATCAGGTTAGAGGGTATAATCTCAGCCGTTTTCACCCTGCCGTAACAAGGAAGGCACCCCTTTGTATTAACTATGTCGAATCTTACGATTGCGGCGGCAAAGATAGGACTTTTTTCTTTTGTGAACCCATATCTGCATTAAAATTTCAGCCTCAGCGAGACCTCCGACAAGAAGTCGTGCTTCTTGTATTTATCGGAAGGAACACGGCTGCGGTATTCGTAGGTGAACGAAAGGTCAAGGAACAGCTTTTTCGTGAGTTTCGTCTGTAGCTTTGTCGCGGTGTTGATGATATAATCGCTTAAATCGAGTATCGAAGGCTGAAAATAAGTGAGATTCAACAAGGTAAGATTCTCGGCAAGTTTCTGCTTGATTTTTGGGCGTATGGAAATGCGGAAATTGTTGTAAGGAAGGGTAGTCGCATCGGTGAAGTCGGTCCAGTCGTAAACAAAAGCCGCACTAATGGAATAATCGCAAATTGAAGGTTTTACGTATATCCTATACTTGACACCGACAAGCCCGCTTATTTTGATGTCATATCCTTTGTATTTGTTTGTGAGCATCTCGCAAGCCAAGAACGGCGAGAATTGCCCGTATTGCAAATAGTCCAACTTTACTCCACCGTTGATCTCAAAGTTTGTTTCTTTCCATTTTTGCGCCATGTCGTTCTTGTCGATGAGGGAACTGTATAGAAGCTTGTAATGGAAGTCGAATGCAAGAAGGCTGTCGTTACGGTTTATTGAAGCGTAGTTGTTGATGTTGCAATTGTTGACATTGCCAATGTTCAGTGAGGTACCAAGGCCAAAATCGTAGCTCCATTTGCTTTGTCCGATTAATTGTATTGTACTGAAAATCAGTAATATGGATAAGAAAAGACGATGAGTTTTCATGTTTGGTGGAAGAATTAGTATTGTGACATTGATAAATCTTTAAAACCCAATAAAATAGCACAGATACCCAACTATTGTAGCGACTAAAGCATTGACCATCTTAGCCTTGACAAAACTCCGCTTACTTTCGGCCAACAACGGTAACGAGGCGTGGCCGTCCTGTGAGATGGAGCTGGCCAATAGCACTGAGGAAGGCACTGTACCCGTGGCAAACAAGGTGACAAACAGCAGATGCGGCCCTGATTCGGGGATGATACCAACGAGCACAGCCAATAGAATCATCCAGGGTATATTGCTGGAAATCAGTTGCTCAAGGTTAAAGTAGTGCAGTCCGACTTGTATGACGAGCAAAGCTCCAAAAGTCCAGAGGAAAATGCTCAAAAAGTGTTTGCGGATGATGTGCTCCCAAAGGTGTTCCTTGATGATATGTTCGCCCGCTGTGGCGATAAACCATACCACAAACAGGCTGACGACAGCGAAAATGAGGTTCAGCCAGTACTCGTCAAAGATGTTCAGTTGGGTGTGTATGGCTTCCTCGTGCTCATGTTCGTGTTCCAACATTCCGAAAGCCAAAGCCACGATGAACAGAATCACGCCAAGAAGTAAAGCGATACGTTCCGCGCTGGCGTGTTTCATGTTGCGGAAAGAGGGCTTCTCCACGCTCTCGCTTTCCTCCTCATGGATTTGGTAGCCTTCCTCACAGCCTTCATGTTTGCCTTTTATGTCATGTCCTCGGGCATCTATAAAAGGCAAACGGATTGGTAAATTGTCCGCCAAAACTCCCGCGAGGACTGCGACCACGAACAAAATCACCATCAGCAGCAAAGCCTCCTTGGGAATCATGGCAAGCATGACGAAGGCTTCATCGCCCGACGAGGCAATCATCATGGCGATTAACGCGCCGAAACTCAACAACTTGTGCGAGTACATCGACACGGCAGCGAAACCTCCCATACAGCCTGGTATAATGCCCAAACCCGCACCCAAGACGACTTGCCCAAAGCGGTTTTGGCGCAGTTTGGAGAACCATTTTCCGTGCGAATGGATGTTGATGTACTCAATCATCAGCATCATGATAATCACTAATCCAGTGATTAAGATACTGTTTCTCAGCACATCCAAAAACAAGTCCAAAAAGTCATGCATGGCTCGAAAATTGAGCGGCAAAGATAATAATTTCTTATTTTTGCAGCGAAAAAGTTCTTTATAGTCGGCGTTTCGACAAGCTCAACGACCTTTGGCTGTGCAGGGTTAAGGTTCCTGAGCTCGTCGAAAGTCCGTAGTTTTGAATGAATCAAAGATGAAAAAAGAAGATTGTTTTTACCTCGGTCGCGTGGCCAAGACTCACGGCCTGAAAGGGGAGGTGACCATCAAATTGGAGGTGGACGACCCTTCAGCATATCTCGAAATGAAGCATTTCTTCCTCGAAATCAACAAGGTGCTGACACCGTTCTTTGTGGAGAAAATCACCCCGAATGGCGACAAATTCTTCGTCAGTGTGCAAGATGTGAAGACCATCGAGGCGGCGCAGAACTTGGTCGGAAAGTCGGTATACCTGCCTTTGGAGATGCTGCCCAAACTAAGTGGCAAGCAGTTCTATTTCCATGAGATTGTGGGCTTTACGGTCGTCGACAGCGAGAAAGGCGAACTAGGACCCGTCAGCGAGGTGTTGGAGTATCCCACGCAAGCCATTTTGCAGGTGATTAAGGACAATAAAGAAATCCTCATCCCAATTCTCGACCAAGTGATCCAGAAGGTCGACAGGGATAAGAAATTGCTTTATATAACCGCTCCTGAAGGACTGATAGACATGTACTTGCAATGACCGACGCGCGACCGTTTCACTTCAAGCATTTCAGTCTTTATCATCACCGCTCGACGATGAAGGTGGGGACGGATGCCATTTTGCTCGGGTGCTGGACGGAGGTGAAGCCTTCCGATGTGGTTTTGGACATTGGCACAGGTTGTGGCTTGTTGCCTTTGATGCTCTCGCAAAAAGGTGTGGCCCAAGTGGATGCAGTCGATATTGACGCGGCTTCGGTAGGGGAGGCGACCGTCAATTTCAAGGCTTCGCAGTGGCGCGACCAACTGAAAGCCATTTGTATGGATATTGTTGATTTCCAAACGGATAAAAAATACGACCTCATTGTTTCCAATCCGCCGTTTTTCAACCGTTTCTCCAAGTGTGACTCGGAGCGGAAAAGTCGGGCGCGGCACAACGACATGAGCCTTTCTTACGAAATGCTTTGCACGGTGGTCTCCCGACTGCTAAAACCCGATGGGCGTTTTGCCGTAGTGTTGCCCGTCAGCGTGTCAGCGGAGTTTCTGAAAGTGGCTGAACACTCAGGCCTATTTCTTCACAAAAGATTGAATATCATCCCGCTAGAAGGGAAGGATTCCAATCGCGTCAATTTGGAATTAGGCTACGGAAAAGCCGCTGAAGTCCAAGAGGCGAATTTCACGATTCGCGACAAGGACAACCTTTTCACGCCACAATACACAGAGTTTCTGAAAGACTTTTATTTGGGGTGAGTGCTTCCCAAAATCAAATCGCTTCCAAAATCCGTTCTTGTTGCACAGCACTATGAACGGGGTCAGGTCAACCTTAGTCGTTTTCGTATTCGTCGTAAAGATTGAACATTTCGGGGAATTTGCCCATCACCTTGTTGGACCTGTAATAGTCCCAAATCTCGGCCAAGTCTTTATCGTAATCACCTGTGGGATAGAAGATTCCACCGATACCACATTCTCTTTTTTTGTAGTCGATGAAGCCGAGGACAATCGGCACATGGGCACCTTCGGCGATGACGTAAAACCCTTTTTTCCAATGGTTCACCTTTTTTCGCGTGCCTTCTGGGCAAATGACGAGTTGAGTGTCCTTGTTTTGGCTGAACATCTCGACCATCTGTTCGACGAGGTGGTTTTGGTGGCCGCGATTGACGGGGATACCGCCCATTTTTTTCAGTAGCCAGCCGACGACAGGCTTGAAGAATTCCTTTTTCATCATCACCTTGAACGGGTAGCCGTAGTACCAATAGAAGCCCAATCCCACAAAGAAATCCTCGATTGCGGTGTGCGGTGCCACGACGCAGACGGCGTTGCCCAAATCGGGTGGTGCATTGTTGATGGTTTTCCAGCCACCCAATTTCAGTCCTAGTTTTGCTATTTGTTTTTTTAAACCCATTTTTCAATAAAAAAATGTAGAGACGCAAAGTTTTGCGTCTCTACAATTAAAACGTTGATTACCAAATTGCAGCGCGTTCCTCCGGAGCAATAAACATTTTGTTTTCGGGTGTAATCTCGAAGGCCTCGTAGAAGTGCGGCATCGAGCCGAGGGTGCGATTGACGCGGGCTTCGGCGGGCGAGTGCACGTCTTCCTTCACTTGGCGCTCAAGAGCCTTGTCGCGGGTGTTGTTGCGCCAGATGGTGCCGTAGCTGATAAAGAAGCGTTGGGCAGGCGTGAAGCCGTCTATGCTTTGGTTGGCTTTGGCTTCGTCGGTCATCTGGTAGGCGTCCCAAGCAATGTTGAGGCCACCGAGGTCGGCGATGTTCTCGCCAAGGGTCAGTTCGCCGTTGATGTGGTTGCCGCGCAGTTCAAACTCGTTGAAAAGCTTGACCAACTGCTGAGTGCGCTCCTTGAATCTCGTGGCATCCTCTTCGGTCCACCAGTTGTTGAGGTTGCCTTTTTCGTCGTACTTGCAGCCTTGGTCGTCGAAGCCGTGGGTCATCTCGTGGCCAATCACCACGCCAATGCCACCGTAGTTGACGGCGTCGTCAGCATCCATGTTGAAGAACGGAGGTTGCAGGATGGCGGCGGGGAACACGATTTCGTTCATCTCGGGGCTGTAGTAGGCGTTGACGGTCTGCGGCGTCATGAACCATTCTTCCTTGTCGACGGGTTTGCCGATTTTAGCCATTTCAATCTCGTTCTCGAAGCGGATGGCGCGGTGCACATTCTGGAAGTAGGAGTCTGGCATGACCTCGTATTTGGTGTAGTCTTTCCACTTGTTCGGATAGCCGACTTTCACGTTGAAGCAGTCGAGCTTGTGGAGGGCCTTGGCTTTGGTTTCCTCGGTCATCCAGTCGAGTCGCTTGATGCGTTCGCCCAAGGCAATGCGGAGGTTGCCGATGAGGTGTTCCATCTTTTCCTTGGCCTCGGCGGGGAAGTGCTTTTCGACATAAATCTGGCCGATGGCCTCGCCCAAGCAGCCGTCAGTGGTGTTGAGCACGCGGCGCCAGCGGGGTTGCTGCACTTCCTGACCGTAGAGGTAGTTGCCGTAGAAGTTGAAGTTTTCGGTGCCGAGGTCGTCGCTCAGCAGGGAGGCACTGTTGTGGATGATTTTCCACTTCAGATAGTCCTTGATGATGCCCATATCGGCGTTTTGGATGATGCCGTCAAGGGCAGCGATGAAATCGGGCATACCCACATTGAGGCTATCGAAAGTAGGGGCGCCGGCGTTTTGGAAATACACATCCCACTTGAAGTTGGGCGTCGACTGTTGCAACTCGGCAAAGGTGCGTTTGTTATAGGTGCGGTCGGGGTCGCGGCGTTCCACACGGCTCATCGACTTCTCGGCCAGTTGGGTCTCGAAGGCGAGGATGTTTTGGGCTTTGGCTTTTGCGGCTTCGGCATCAGTGCCAGTGAGTTGGAACATGCTGGCAATGTGTTCGACGTATTTCTCGCGCATCTCGGCGGTGCTTTCGTCGAGGTAATAGTCGCGGTCGGGGAGGCTCAGTCCGCCTTGGTAGAGGTGCATGATGACCATCTCGGCGTTCTTTGGGTCGGTGCTGCCACCGGCGTTGAAGAATCCGCTAAAGCCTTCGCTGTGCAGGTAGCCAAGTAATTTGGCGAGATCTGCCTTGTCGTTGAGGGCGTCGACTTTCTCGAAATAAGGCTTCAACTCACTGTAGCCGCGCTCGTTGATGGCCACGCTGTCCATGCCTGCGTTGTAGAAGTCGCGGATTTTCTGGGCCACGCTGCCTTGGGCGGCATTGGCGTCCTTCGACACCTCATTAATAATGTCTTGAATCAGCAATTCGTTGTGTTGGTCGATTTCGGTGAAGGCACCGTAGGAGGTGTATTCCTCTGGAATCGGGTTGTTTTTCAGCCAATTGTTGTTGGCAAAGCGGAAGAAATCATCCGCAGGATTGATGGATGTGTCCATGTTGCTCAGCTCGATGGCTGGAACAACTTCTCTTGCAGGTTGTGCAGGTTTTTCAGGTGCCTTTTCTGTGCAGGCAGTTGCCATTGTGCCTAAAATCATCATGGCGATCAGATTTTGTTTTTTCATTATTTGTGATTTATAATTTGAAATTTAACATTCAAAATTCGGTTGTCTTATTTTGCTGCCTAATTTCTGTCGTCCCAACGAGACTAGCTTCAACCTAACTTATAACTGACAACTGTTAACTGATAACTATCAACTGATTACAGGTCTCCTTCAAGCTTTAATTCTGTCTGCAACATCCTCAAAATCGGCTGCTCCTGGGCCATTTTCTCGAATTTGTCCTTGTCGGTGTAGGCCTCGATTTCGGCGGGACGCTCCATCACTTCGGCGATGAGCTTGAACTGGTTGTTGTGCAGGCTGTTTTTCAGATGATGCTTCAGTGCTCCCATGCCTTCGGTGTCGTTCTCGAAGAGTTTGTTGTCCACGCTGAAATGGATTTCGGAACTGCCTATTAATTTAGGTGTGTATTTCCCGATGGCGGCGGCAAAGCTTTGTGATATATTCTTGTAACGGTTGACGAAGTCGGCCCACGAAGCTGTCAGTTGCTCCTGCGTGAAAGACGATTCCCACGTTTCTTCTTTTTCTTCGACCTTTTTCTCGGCCTGCTGCAGTGCATTGTTGATGCTGATGCCGCTCGTTGTGCCGCGTGGGCGGACCACTGGTTGTGCGGGTGTTGAATTGGTTGAAACAGAGGTGGTGGATGGCTGAGGCTGTTGTTTCGGCCCTTCGACAGGCTCAGGGGTCTTAGCGGGTTGTGCGGTCGTTGAACTTGTCGAAACGCCGCTTGGTATTGGTTGTGCAGGTCTGTTCTGTGGTATTTGTACAGGTTGGGCCTGCGCCGTCGGCATAGCCAAAGCGCTGGTGCACAAGCCGCACATCTTCAATAAGGCAATCTCCAAATGCAGGCGTTTGTTGTTGGCAGCGCGATAGTCGATGTCGCATTGGTTGTTGATTTCCAAGGCTTTGACCAAGAAGGGCAGAGGACAGGCCTGCGATTGGGCCAGATACCTTTGTCGCAGTTGCTCGCTGACTTCCAGAAGTTGCACTGTAGCCGCGTCCTTGCAGACCAAAAGGCTCCTGAGATGGTTGCCCATGCCGCTGACAAAATGCTGAGGCTCAAAGCCTTTGCTGATGATGTCGTTCAAAATCAATAGGATGTCGCTGGTGTGGCCTTGCAGGATGTGGTCGACGATTTGGAAATAATAGTCGTAGTCGAGGACGTTGAGGTTCTCGATGACCGCCTTGTAAGTGATGTTTTTTCCGCTGAAACTGACCATCTGGTCGAAGATGGAGAGCGCGTCGCGCAAGGCACCGTCAGCTTTTTGTGCGATGATGTTCAGAGCTTCGGGTTCGGCACTGACGCCTTCGCTTCGGGCTACAAAAGCCAAATGCTTAGCAATGTCATCGACCGTAATTCGTTTGAAGTCAAAGATTTGGCAGCGCGAAAGAATGGTCGGGATGATTTTGTGCTTTTCCGTCGTGGCAAGGATGAACTTGGCATACGCGGGTGGCTCTTCCAAAGTCTTCAGGAAGGCGTTGAAGGCCGATGCCGACAGCATGTGAACCTCGTCGATGATGTAGACCTTGTACTGCCCGATTTGGGGCGGAATCCTCACCTGGTCAACCAGACTGCGGATGTCTTCGACGGAGTTGTTCGACGCAGCATCCAACTCGTAGATGTTGAACGAGGCGTTGTTGTTGAAGGCGCGGCATGATTCACATTCGTTGCAGGCCTCCATGTTCTCGGTGGGATTCAGGCAGTTGATGGTCTTGGCCATGATGCGTGCACAGGTCGTCTTGCCCACGCCGCGCGGACCGCAAAACAGGAAGGCCTGCGCCAAAGTGTTGTTGCGGATGGCATTCTTCAAGGTCGAGGTGATGGAGCCTTGACCCACGACGGTGTCGAAGGTCATTGGCCTGTATTTTCTTGCGGATACGACGAAATTTTCCATGTCGGATTGGATTGAATTGGCAAAAATACAACTTTTTCTGTCGTGGGCATTGAAATTCCTCTTATTTTTGCCCTATGAAAATGCTTGTTCACGTTCCGAAAATCACCGACAGGGTACATTACACCTTCGATTTGCTGCTTAAGCAATTGTTGAGCCTTGATTTTGAGCTGACCACCGATGCGGAGCAGTTCAAGTCCTACGATGGCCCAAAGTTGAGCTACGGCAAGGAGCGCATCGGGGAAATGCCTTTCCAGAAGGCGGTCAATCTGCTCTTTGAGCGGCATATCAATGAACAGGAGGTGAATTCCGTTGATTTTGAAGGTGTTAAAGGACTTTTTCCAGTCTATGGGAAAGGTTCACTAATGCCTTTCGATGTATTTGCAGCCTCGTTTTATTTGGTTTCGCGCTATGAAGAATATCTGCCGCAGGTCCGTGACAAGTACGGGCGTTTTCAGGCCGAATCGACATGGATGTTCGAGAATGAATTGCTCCAAAAACCGTTGGTTGACATTTGGGCTATAGCGTTGAAAAACAGACTGAAAGCCATTTATCCCAACTTGACTTTCAAAGAGCGCAAGTTCGAGTTTATTCCGACTTACGACGTTGATGCGGCCTGGGCATACAAGCACAAGGGCGTTTACAGGACTTTGGGCGGATTCTTCAAGGATTTGACTGCTGGCGATCGTAAGGGTTTGCGCGAAAGGCATGAGGTGTTGCGAGGAAGACGCAAAGACCCTTTCGACTCGTTCGATTTCCAGTTTGAGCTTCAGAAAGAGTTCAAACTCAAGCCGATATACTTCATCCTTTGTGGCGAGTATGATAACAACGACAAGAACATTTCACTCCGAAAAGAGGCCTTCCGTTCCCTCATCAAGCGGCTCGGCGACTATGCCGACGTGGGCATCCATCCCTCGTTTTCGTCTTACCTCGACCTGCCCAAACTACAAGCTGAAATCGACGGGCTTTCGGAGGTGTTGCACCGTCCGCTGACGAAGAGTCGCCAGCATTTCCTGAGGATGAATTTGCCGCGTAGTTATCAGAAGCTCATTGAGTTGGATATCAGCGACGACTACACAATGGGCTTTGCCTCGCAAGCCGGATTCCGCGCGGGCATCGCCGAGACCTTCCGTTTCTTCGATCTGGAGAACGATATGGTCACCAACCTGATGGTGCATCCTTTTGCCCTCATGGATGGCACCATGCGCGATTATCTCAACCTTGATGTGGATGAATCCTTGACGCTCGCCAAACAACTTGTTGACGAGGTAAAGGCCGTGAATGGAAAATTTATTTATCTCACTCACAATGAAACCCTTGGCGGAGAAAAACGCTGGGTCGGATGGCCTGAGATGTATAGAGAACTTTTGGAATATGTTTATCGATGATCCAATACCTCAACCATAGTACCATTAATCGCCAAAAATGGGACGATCTCATCGCCGCACAAGGCTTGATTTATGCCCATTCATGGTATTTGGACATTGTCCATCCCGATTGGGAAGCCTTGGTTCTCGAGGATTATGCGGCTGTTATGCCATTGACGGGCGGAAAGAAATTCAGTGTGTCATACTTGTTTCAGCCGTTTTTTGCACAGCAGTTGGGCATCATTTCAAGGCAGCTTTTGTCGCCCGAACAGCAAACCGAGTTCTTGCTTTCCATTCCCCAAAAATATCGTTTCGCTGAAATCAGGTTGAATGAAAGCAATGCTTTTGATAACCGCATTCAAGGCATTGAATATCACAGAAATGTGGTACTTGAAATGAATCGGGATTATGACACGATTCGGGCCAACTACCACACCAACACGAAGCGCAATTTGGCTAAGGCTGAGGGCAACGGATTGAAGCTTGTTTACGAAACAGAATTGTCCGAAATCATCGACCTGTTTAGAGCCAATCGGGGCTCGACAGTGAAGGTTTGGGGCGATGCGGAATATACCTCTTTGATGCGGTTGAATGAAGCCGCGATGCGTGGGCATCATTCTTTTATCGTTGGCGTTAAGCATCAGGAAACGAACGAGCTGCTTTGTGGAGGCCTGTTCATGATGAACTCCTATAGGGTCATTTTTCTGTTTTCGGGTTGCAGCGAACGAGGCAAACAGCTGCATGCTATGACACTTATGATGGACGATGTTATCAAAGACTTCGCTGGCCACCCGACCACCTTCGATTTTGAAGGCTCAGATGATGACAATCTGGCGCGTTTCTATCTCGGTTTTGGCGGTGAGGAAAGACCTTATCCAGCCTATTCCTTCAATCGCTTGCCGGCTGTGGGGAAGGGAATTTTGAGGCTATGGAAACGGCTGAAGTGAAGTCGGTAGGCCATCCAGTTGAGGCTTTTTTCCAAAAAAAATCGCCCTTTTCTTTGTCTCGTATCAAAATTAGCCCTACTTTTGTGGCAAAAACCAACGCTTATGATACAAATCCACAACTTAGGCGCAACCGACAGCATCTTTAACCAGTTCATGGCCGAGATGCGTGACGCCACCATCCAACAAGACCGCCTCCGCTTTCGCCGCAACCTCGAACGCATTGGTGAGGTCATGGCATACGAAATCAGCAAGACGCTCGAATATGATGAGGAGGAAATCACCACCCCGTTGGGTGTCAAAGAGATGCGGACGTTGACAGATCAACCTGTCATTGCCACCATCCTGCGTGCGGGACTGCCGTTCCATAATGGGATGTTGAGCATGTTCGACCACGCAGACAATGCTTTCATCGCCGCCTATCGCAAGTATGACAAGAACGAGGACTTTGAAATCAAGGTGGAGTATTATTCTTCTGCCGAACTCGACGACAAGGTGCTCATCTTGTGCGACCCGATGTTGGCTACTGGCGAGAGCATCGTCAAGACGCTGCAAGGCCTTACCGACGACATGTCGCCCAAGCACATTCATATTGCTGTGGCAGTGGCCAGTCAGGAAGGCTTGACGTATGTGCAAAGGGCTTTGTCGCGTTGGCCCATCACCATCTGGGTGGGTGGCATCGACGAGGAACTGACTGCACGGGCATATATTGTCCCGGGCATCGGTGACGCGGGTGACTTGGCTTATGGTGAGAAACGTTAACCCATTGGCTATGAGTATGGAAGAAAAGAAAAAGCGGGATGGCTTCGGCTCAAAAATCGGCATTATCGCCGCCGCTGCGGGTTCGGCCATCGGATTGGGTAACATCTATCGTTTTCCATGCGAGTTGGGCAACAACGGCGGTGCGGCGTTCCTGTTGGTCTATTTGGCCGTGGTGATCTTTCTGGGCATTCCCGTGATGCTCTCGGAGTTGGTCATCGGGCGACATTCGCAGAGCAACGCGGTCGGGGCTTTCAAGAAATTGGCACCCAAGACGGCATGGCCCATTGTCGGCTACATGGGTGTGTTGTGTGGTTTCCTGATTTTCGCGTTCTATTCCACCGTCTCGGGCTGGACGCTTGAATACATCGTCAAGGCAGTAAGTAACTCGTTCAGCGGCAAGGATTTGGCTACCATTGAACAGGATTTTTCCGATTTCCACAACATGGGCTGGAGAAATGTGATATGGCAGGCTGTTTTCATTCTATTGACGGGTTTTGTCGTCTTCAAAGGCGTCCAGAACGGCATTGAGAAATACGCTAAAATCCTGATGCCTTTGCTGCTGGTCATTCTTATTGTGTTAGGTGTTCGTTCCATGACTTTGCCAGGTGCCAAAGCGGGTCTGTCGTTTCTTTTCAACCCCGACTTTTCCAAAATCACGGGTAAGGTGCTCGTCAGCGCTTTGGGACAAGGCTTTTTCTCGCTGAGCCTCGGCATGGGCGTGCTCATCACATATGGCTCGTACGTCAAAAAGAGCGACAACCTTACTTCCACGGCATTTTCCGTCGTGTTGGCCGACACCATGATTGCACTTTTGGCAGGCATTGTCATCTTTCCTGCGGCGTTTTCGTTTGGTGTGCGTCCAACAGCAGGCATGGGTTTGGTTTTCAACACCATCCCGATGTTGTTTAATCAGATGGCAGGCGGTTATGTGTTCTGCATCATTTTCTTTGTGTTGCTAGCCATCGCCGCACTGACTTCAACAATTTCGCTGTTGGAAGTGGTGGTGGCTTATATTACGGAGCAGTTGCATGTCAAGCGGCAATTGGCCACCGTTATTGCCTGTGCGGCCACAATGTTCCTTGGCGTTTTTGCCTCCTTGAGCTTGATGGAAAACACTCCGTTCATCATTGCTGGAAAAACCGTGTTCGATGCGATGGACTTCATCTCTTCCAATGTCATGCTGCCTCTAGGCGGAATGTTGATTGTCATCTTTATGGGTTGGAGACTCGGCAAGACCAAGTTCTTTGAAGAGGTGACCAACGAGGGCAAGCTGAAGTCTCCGTTGAAGGCTATCATTTTCTTCATTATCAGATATCTGGCTCCTTTGGCAATTGCTGTTGTGTTTATCAACGGATTGATTAAGTGAGGTTTATGGAAGCGTTGCGTAAATGGTTGTCGTTCAGCAAGGGAGAGCGCGTCGCCCTTATCACGATATTCGTTTGCATCTTCGCATTGGTGTTGGCTTGCCTGTTTCGTCCTACTCGCAAATCGTTGAGCGATGCCTCGTTGCACAATTTGGATTCGCTTTTGGCCTTGCGTCAAGCGGCTATTGAAACCCAGCAGCAGAGCGAAACGGCGCAACAAGAGGTTGAATTACAGCCTTTTCCCTTCAACCCAAACACAATGACAGAGGAGGAAGGCCAACGCATGGGTCTCACAGACAGGCAAATACGCAACATCATCAACTACCGCGACAAAGGCGGGAAGTTTTACTCGAAAAAAGACTTGGCCAAACTCTATACCATCAGTGAGGAAGATTTCGCACAACTTGAGCCTTTCATCGTGTTGCCCGAAGTGACGCGCAAGGATTACGACAAGCCGAAGTCGGAAACCAAAGGAACCCAAGAGATTAAAGAGGAGAAGACGACTCCGAAAGAGATTCCTGTGGTCGATTTGAACACGGTGGATTCTGCCACTTTGGTCGAGTTACCCCAAATCGGACCTTACACGGCGGCGCGCATTGTGGCTTATCGTGAGAAGTTGGGTGGGTTCATTCAGAAAGAGCAGCTTTTGGAGGTGAAAGGCATGGACGAAGCACGCTACAACACCGCGTCACCTTATATTAATATTGGGAGTGGATTCATTATCCAAATCGATGTCAACCGCTCCGATTTCAAGGCCTTGGTGAATCATCCATACCTCAACTACAATCAGGTGAAGCGCATCTTCAACCAACGCGAGAAACGCGGCATGATCAAGGACTGGAACCAGCTTCAGGCTTTGCTCGCAGACGAAGAGCCTTTGAATCCATTGCTGGAACAATATGTTAAGTTTTGAATAAATATTTGATAATCAATTAATTCAATAGCAAAATGAAAAAAGCAGGTAAAGTGTTTTTAGGCATCGGAGTGGTGGCATTGGTCGCCCTTGCGGTGTGGTTTTTCTTCAAGTTCTATTTCGTTTTCGGCACTGGAGTGAAGGCGGGCGAACTTAACTTGTTCGTTTACAAGGGCTATGTCTTCAAGACCTACGAGGGACGTCTCATTCAGGCGGGTTATAACTCGAAGAACAGCAATGCTACCATCCAGTCGAACGAGTTCAATTTCTCGGTGACAGACGAAAAGGTAGCCTCACAATTGGAACGCAGTGCAGGCAGGTTTGTGGAACTGCATTACAAGGAATACCTCGGCGCATTGCCGTGGCGTGGCATGACCAAATATGTGGTGGACAGCGTCCTGACGGTGGAGGAACGAATAGAGGAGAATGAGCTAACTCCTATCAACGTACCAGTAGAGTTGTTTTAGCACCCTTGATGTCGGCTACTTCACTCTTTCATTATTTTCGTCACCGTTTTTTTGCCCAACCGGTCAACGGCAACCATAAAATACAAACCTTGGTTCAACGGGCTTAAATCCAGTATTTTTGTGGTTTGACTTTGCATGACGCATTGTCCCAAAATGTTGAGTATCTCAACACTCATAATGTCTTCACCGTCGATGTGCAACAGGTCTTTTGTAGGATTGGGCCATACGCTGAAAGGCGTTGTGGCTTGTTCTTCCTTGCCGAGCAAAACGAAAAGATCAAGGCTCACCACACTGTCACAAGCGGAGTGAGGAAATACAGCGGTGTAATGGCCTTCTTCGGTAAGAAAACGACCGTGGAAATAGTAGCTGTTGCCACTATAGGTATAGCCTTCTGTCTTGGTAAGCGAAGCACAGCTTTCATAGGCGCCAATTTCCAAACGCCCTTTCTGGATGCGTTGATTGCCAGCGATGTCGGTGTTTCCGAGACCTGTTGTATTGGGCTTCCCAGCATTGAGGCATGCACTAGCTGGTTGTAGGCTCCAGTCTTCATTAAAGAAAGCGGCACCAACGCCATCGGCAGGATGGTTGAACCTGATGAAATAGCCAGGTTCTTCGCCGTCATTTTCGGCAGGCAGGTTGAGGTTTCCCGTGCCTTCCACTTCACCTTGCACAGCACAATACTCAAAGTCACTGACGCCTTCCATCTGGCTGGGTTGGCCATGGGCTTCGTTGCCCCAAAGGATACAATTGTAATATTTGTTGTGCCGATTTTCGTTTAAAATGCCGCCGATGCTGTCTGTGGCTTGGTTCATGACGAAATCGCAATTGTAGGCCGTGAATTTGCCTCGGGCATAAAAGCCACCACCCATCTTGGCCGTGTTGTTGCTTATAACACAGTTCTTTAGGGTAGGAGTGGTGTTTAGGTAGAGGTATATGCCACCACCTTTGGTTGAGGCCGTATTGTTGCTAATGCGCGTGTTGGTGAACGTGGCTCCAATGCGGTCGCACACACCGCCACCCATGGAGGCGGAGTTGTAGGTAAGGGTACAATTGTTTAGAAAAACTTGTACATAATTGCCCGTTGCGTTGATGTAGATTCCGCCACCGAACATCGTGGCTGTATTACCTGTGACCACACAGTTGGCCAAAGTGACATAATTGTTAAGGTAAGCCCCAGCACCGCTGCCTTTATAGCCATTTTGGATGACGAAGCCGTCCCAAAGAGCGGCTGTGGCTGAGTTGAGAGGCATGGCTTGGTTCAGGACGCGTCTTGAGCCTTGACCATCAAGGATGGTGGCATTATTGATGAAGTCACGCTGCGTCAGGTCGTAGTCAGGGGCTTCGTTGCCTTTGAAGCCACCGTAAATGCGGTTACCAGCAGTGATGGCGAAAGCTCCGTTCGGATCGGCTGTATCACCGTAATAGGTGCCTTCTTTCACCCAGACTTTGATGCCACCTCCGCTTGAAAGTGCCGAGGCATATTCGAGCTTGTCGGTGGCGTTTTCCCATGAGGAGCCATTACCCGTGCCATCCTCGCTGACGTAAATGATACCATTTCCATCAGCTTGTATCTCAACGGGATACACATTCATCACAATGGCTTGTGTGAGGTTAAACCCATTGACATCATAGGTGCTGTAATGACCGTCACCGTTGCCGCTCCAACCAAAATTGAAGTGAAAGAGGTCGTTGTTGTCATAGCCATCGCAAACGAAGGCATGGCCCGCCTCTCCGTTATTGCCTGAATAATACAATGGCCTGCCCTGGTTAAGCTCACTTTTGAGAATCGCAATCCATTCTTCGTCGCTGTATGCGGATTTTTCGCGGTATTTTGCGCCGCAATAGCCGAAATAGGAGCGGAGTGCAGTCTCAACGGTAGCCGACTGTGCGCCACTACCACTTGGCGAATAGTTCATGTTGACACTTACGCCACAATGGTATAGCAGCGTGGCTATTGCGTCATTGTGGCCGTATACATAGTTAGGCATCTCATCCCAACGGTAAACGGTGGAAGCGAAATTGGCACTTTGCTCGCCATAGGTGTTGTGTATGTAGCTGTGCGATCCGAAACCTTGCGCGGGGTGATTCCAGAATTTCATCACCTGGGCCATGGCGCAAGCCACGCATCCGGCATAAACATGGCCGCAAGGACCATAGGCAGATGGACAATATTCGTTAAAGAAACAGTCTTGGTTCCAATATGTTGATATCATTGGGTCGACAGTGCTTTCGCTTTTGACGCCGAAAATGCCATTTGTGACATCGGTCCAATCGCGCAGCACTGAAGCCTCGGGTTGCAGGTTGTTGGTTTCGGCTAAATCGATCATTTCGCTGTAATGCCCAATCCAAGAGGAGAAGTTTTCGGGCGCATCGGTCAAATCGGGGAAATTGCCTTGGCTCGACCAACCTAATATAGGTGGTAGCACTTGACTTCCTGATATGATGACAAAGCCTTGTGCACCAATATTATAGATAAAAATGCTGGAGGCTGAAACCAATTGCAGCTCCTGTTGCCCGAAACCCATCGTTTTTGCAAAGGCAGTGGCAGTTTGACTCGCTTGAGCCTCAGTAATGCGGTTTGATGTTTCCGATTTGCTGAATGCCGCTTGTAAAAGATTTGAGTATAATACACTTATAATCAACAAAATGAGTAACACTTCTTTTTTCATTAAAGTAGGATTTTGGCGCAAAAATAACAACTTGTTTTGAATTGCTCAGAAAAAGTTGTCGTCTTTTCGAAGATTTTTTTTGTTTTTTTTCTTTCCGAAAGGTTTATTTCCTATCTTTGCCCCAATCTAATCTTTAACTCAAGTATCATCAAAAAACTACGATCATGAACAATGACAACTTCGAAAGTTCCTTGAAGTTATGGAATGAAAACGAAAAAGCCGCCAATGAATTGATTAACATCGTTGGCAAGCTTTGGTACGACAAATCCGTCGAGCTGATCATGTTGCGCTCGCTTTTGGTGAACCGCGGCTCAGGCAAAATCCTCAACAAGCACCTTCGCGCCGAGGCTGTTCTTGGCAAACCCGTGCGCGTGCAGGATTCGTTGCTGATCGCCAAGGCACTTCTTGCCGAGAATTTGGCACCGGCTCGCATCGACCTCGGACGTCTCAACTCGGAGTGGACCGACGAACACGAAAAGTACAATAACAACATCACTGCCTTCGTCCGCGACAAGCTCAACTACATCATTGATGCCAACCCGCGTAGCAATAAGGTGCAGGATGTCATTCTCTACGGTTTCGGTCGTATTGGTCGTATCCTCTGTCGTGAGATGACGGAAATGGCAGGCAGAGGTGATGCCCTTCGCGTTCGCGCCATTGTCACTCGCAAGAATTCGCCAGAAGACATTCTGAAGCGTATCAACCTGTTCCGCACCGACTCCGTGCATCGTTATTTCCACGGCGTGTGCACGCCCATTGAAGGCGAAAATGCCATGATGGTCAACGGCCAGAAGATACTCTTCCTGGAGTCCAAGAACCCTGAAGACCTCGATTACACGGAATATGGCATCCACGATGCATTGCTGATTGACAACACGGGTGCTTTCCGTGACCGTGAGTCTTTGGCTCGCCACCTCCAAGCCAAGGGCGTGGCCAAAGTATTGCTCACTGCTCCTGGAAAGGGCGACATCCCGAACGTGGTGTACGGTGTCAACCAAGACACGCTCGACCTTGAGAAGGAAACCATCTTCTCGGCGGCTTCTTGCACCACTAACGCCATCGTTCCTGGCCTTGAAGTCATGCTGAAGAATTTCGGCATCGTAAAGGGTCACATCGAAACCATCCACAGCTACACCAACGACCAGAACCTGCTAGACAACTACCACAAGAAAGAGCGTCGTGGTCGTTCGGCCCCGTTGAACATGGTTATCACCGAGACGGGTGCTGGCAAGGCCGCTGCCAAAGCCATCCCCGAGCTGAAGGGCAAACTGACCAGCAACGCCGTGCGCGTGCCTACGCCTGATGTCTCCTTGGCCGTGCTCGCCTTAGACCTTGAGCGTGAAACCACCGTTGAGGAAGTGAACGAGGCCTTCCGCAAGGCTTGCTTGGAGGGCAATCTCATCGAGCAGATCCGTTTCAGCAGCAACACCGAGTTTGTCTCGAGCGACGGCATCGGCGACAGCTGCGCCTGTATCTTCGACGCACCGGCCACCAAGGTCAGCGAAGACGGCAAGACCGTCATTCTGTATCTGTGGTACGACAACGAGTTCGGCTATAGCAACCAGGTGGTCCGCCTCGCCCGCCACATTGGTCAGGTGAAGAGCTACAGATACTATTGATTCTGGGCTTTTACCGAAAAAGACGAAACCTTAAACGAAAAAGTGTCCTTCGGGACACTTTTTTTCGTATTTTTGCCGCTCATTTTGAAAAACCATCCCCAATGAACAATAAGAACACATTAATTGGTTTCATCCTTATCGCGGCCATTCTTTTCGGCTGGATGTATTTTATGTCTCCGTCGAAGGAACAACTGGCTGAACAACAGCGTATTCAAGACTCTATCCGTCGGGTGCGCCTTGAAGAAATGGCTTTGGATTCACTCCGTCAAGTCGAGCAGCAACGTCAGGCTGCCGCTTTGGCCCAACTGACCGACACCGCCACAACGGCAAACATGGACTCAGCCACACTTGCCCAGCAAAAGGCCAACGTCCTACGCGACAAGTACGGCACATTCGCTCCCTCAGCGGAAGGGGAAGAGCAAACCTTTACCATCGAGAACAAGCTGCAAAGACTCACCTTCAGCACCAAGGGAGGTTTCCTGAAACAAGTAGAACTGAAAGAATACAAAACTTACGACTCGCTGCCTCTTATCTCATTCGACCCCGAGACAGCCCTTTTCGACCTGTCGTTTTTTGCTAGCAACCGCATCGTCAACACGTCGCAGTTTTATTTCAAGCCATACATGAACGGCCAGCCATATACAGGCGGTAACATGACTGTGGCTGAAGGCGACAGCATTGTCCTCACTATGCGCCTTGCTACCGACCAAGCTAATCAATACTTGGATTTCGTTTACACTGTCCGCGATGACAACTACATGCTTGACTTCGAAATACTTACGGTCGGACTGAAGGATGTGATTGCCGCCAACGCCGACTACATGACCATCGATTGGGACGTTGATTTGATGAAACAGGAAAAAAGCACAGATCGTTTTGCCGGAGAATCAGTGTATTACCGTTCGCTGAACGACAGAGATGTGGACCACCTTAACGAGCAAAAGGACAGTGAGCAGACCGTCACCAACAAGCTGAAATGGATTTCCTTCAAGCAGCGTTTCTTCTGCAACGTGATTGTGGCTAAAAATGGTTTCGACAATGCCAAGATGGCCGTACAGACACGCAGCTCCAACAACCCGCGCTATCTCAAGTCGATGTCAGCCAATATCGAAGTGCCTTACAACACGAAAGCCGAGACCAACGTCATTCCCTTGTCGCTCTATTTCGGCCCCAACCACTTCAAGACCCTGCAAAGCTATGATTTAGGCTTGCAGGACCAAATCAACTTGGGCAACTTCTTCCTGATTCGCTGGATCAACTACGGCGTCATCGAGGTGTTCAATTGGCTGAGTAGTTACGGTTGGAACTACGGCATCGTGATTCTTATCCTAACCATCATGATCAAGACTTTGCTGTTCCCCTTGGCGTTCAAGTCGTACAAATCCTCGGCCATCACCCGCGTCTTGAAGCCCGAGATGGAGGCCATCAACGCGAAATACCCAAAAGAGGAAGATGCCATGAAGAAGCAGCAGGCCGTGATGAACTTGCAACGACAGGCTGGCGTGAGTCCCGCTTCGGGATGCCTGCCCGCGCTGTTGCAGTTCCCCATCCTCATCGCTATTTTCCGTTTCTTCCCGGCCAGTATCGAGTTGCGCCAGCAGCCCTTCCTTTGGGCTGACGACCTCTCGACCTACGACAGCATCATCGAGTTCCCGAAGTTTCTCGGCATGGACCACCTCAGCCTGTTCACCCTTTTGATGACCATCACCACCTTCATCTATACTTACGTAAACAACAAGCAGATGGACTATTCAAGCAACCCGCAGATGAAGCCCATGAAGTGGATGATGTATCTCATGCCCATTATGTTTTTCGGTATCTTCAACAACTATTCGTCGGGCTTGAGTTACTACTATATGTTGGTGAATATCATCACTTTCATCCAGATGTTCATCTTCCGCAAGATGATTAACGAAGACAAGGTGCGCGCCACCATCGAGGAAAACAAGAAGAAGCCTCAGAAGAAGTCGAACTTCATGAAACGACTCGAAGAGGCGCAGAAACAGCAGGCCAAGATGCAACAACAACAAAAAAGACGCTGATGGAAAAACTTGAACAATTCATAAACGACATTCTTGAAACACGTAAGGTGTGGCTGCTCCAAGCCCGTGAAGGCTTCTTTGCCATGTTGGAAGACGACCATGGCGACTCGTATGTGCCTGTTTGGGCCTCGGAGGAAGCGGCTTTGAAAAACGCCAATGGTGACTGGGAAAGCTACACAGTGAGCACGATGGGATTCTCCGAATTGGAGCATTGGCTCCGTGAGCTTGCCCAAGATGAAATCGACATTGCTGTTGCACCAGAAAAGGAGGGTGAGATTACAGCGTTGGCTTCAGCCAATTTCCGCAAATGGGTGAAGCAGTATTCCGACAACTCTTACAAAGACGAGGATGACGAGGATGATGAAACTGACGACGATAGCCATAGTATAGATACACAATTTGGGCCTGACGATAAGAGCTTCGACTACGGCGAAGGTTGGGCACAACCCTGGCAATAAACATACGGCCCTTCGACAAGCTCAGGGACCTTCTCTTTTTCGAAGGTTAAGGGTGCCTGAGCCTGTTGAAGGCCTTGTTTCAAAAACGAATAACCGATGAAAAGCAAGCTGTTTGGTGTGTTGCTCCTGATAGAAACCGCAGCACTATTGCTGACGGCGGCGGTGGCATTGCATTATCAGCGCGTGGCAGGGGAGACGGATGCCCAATGTTTTCTCCTCACTGCGGGATTAACGGGGGCGGTGGGGTTTTTGCTTTACAATATCGGGCGCACCAGCCGCGACACGCTACAAATCAAGGATTCTTTTCTCGTGGTGGCTTTGTCGTGGGTGCTGTTTTCGGCTTTCGGGATGCTGCCGTTCTTGATGTATGGCACGGTTGACAACGTGACGGATGCCTTTTTCGAGACCATGTCAGGCTTTTCGACTACGGGAGCCACCATACTCGATAATATTGACATTCAGCCGCATGGAATCCTGTTTTGGCGTAGTTTGATGCAATGGATGGGTGGCTTGGGTATCGTCGTGTTCACCCTGGCCTTTATCCCTATGGTGGCAAAAGGCTCCAAAAAGATGTCGCTTTTCGCAGCCGAAGCCCCTGGATTGAGCGTCGAGAAGCTCGCGCCCACCATCCAGGCCACCTCGCGCCTGCTGTGGATGATTTATATTGCGCTGACCCTGCTGTGTGCCATAGCCTATTATATTGGCCCTATGAATCGTTTTGATGCTGTATGCCATGCACTTACGACCATTGCCACGGGCGGTTTTAGTACTCATCAGGCCAGCATTGGGTATTTCCAGTCTACTTACATTGAGTACGTCTGCATCTTTTTCATGATCCTTTCGGGCATCAATTTCGCCATGTACCATTTCCTGTTCAACCGCCGCTTCGACGTGATTCGCAAGAGCGAGGAGTTGCGTTGGTACCTGCTGGCCATCCTTGGTTTCACGCTGTTGTTCATGGTGCGATTCTATTTAGCACCGCGTTTCAACATTACGACCGAAGAGCAGTTGGCCTCACATCCGCAGACCCAAGCCGACCGCATCCGCACATCGCTCTTCCATGTGGTGGCGTTGCTGTCGAACACGGGCTTCCAGGGCAGCAACTATGACTACGACCTTTGGGGGCGAATCTTCCTTATCCCCACTGTGATTATGATGATTACGGGCGGCTGTGCAGGTTCCACCAGTGGCGGCAGCAAGATGGTGCGTGTCATCGTGTTGTTCAAGTACATCAAGAAGACAGTGTACGAACTGATCCATTCGTCGAGCGTTTATACTATCAAGATTTCAGGCCAGTCCGTTGACGACTTGTCTGTGAGGCGTGTGGTTTCGTTCTTCTCGCTGCTCATTCTGCTTTTCATGGGAAATGTGGTGTTGCTCACCGCATCGGGCATGAATCTGGAGGACGGTGCCATCTCGTTTTTGACTTGTTTCAGCAACTTTGGTCCCGGCTCAGGCATCACTGGACCGAGCGGCAACTTCGACCAAATCCCCAACTTCGCCAAATGGTTGCTCTCATTTGACATGCTGGTGGGTCGTTTGGAGATTTTCACCATTTTGCTGCTGTTCTCGCGGAGTTTCTGGCAGGCGAAGTGACAAGCCTCCCTTCGTCAAAAATATTTATTCAAAAAGATGATCCCCAAGATGATGCCTATTATCGCAATGAAGCCCAATGTCATATAATATAGTACCACAGCCAAAAGGCTCCGCCAGGCGGTTTTGGCGATGCTGAATCCCATCATTTTCCGTAAACAGACCGTAAAGGCTATGACAAAGGCAAAAGGCATGTATGCGCCCATTCGGTCAGAAATGCTTTCTGAAAAGAGATAAGTTAAGCTTACCAACCATAGGTATATGACCACGATAACCATCGAATAGGTGATGGCGACCAAATATTCCGCGCGATAGTATCGCCTTCTGTTGCTTTTTCCATAACATACCCTTGCGGCAAAGAGGAATAGTGGGAGCGTCAACATAAAAATCACGGTGTAATGGTTGTTGTAAAACTTCAAACAATTGCCACCCATCCTTTTCACGCGATTGTATCGTTCTATATAATCCTTGTTCTGTTCAGCATTCGTGCTTAGCTCAACGGATTCGTCATTTTTGTTGATTTCGATATTCGAATACGTTTGTTCGGCTTCGCGATAATTGTCGCGACTACCTGTCAGTGAGGCCAATAGGATGTAAACTGTCAAGGCAAAAAACAGCATCGGGAAAGGGGAGAAATACCTCCTGCGCTTGCCGTTGAGGATTTCGACGATCATCGCTCCTGGACGGGTGAACATGTTCTTGAGGGTGAACCAGATACCGCCATCCTTGCTGATGAAAGCCGCCAGAAGGTTTTCCCATATAAACTTCATCGTGAAGCGTCCCGTTTCGGCGCTTTGCCCGCACTCGGGACAGAACTTTCCCTCGAACTCGGTCCCGCAGTTGAGGCATTTGGTGGTTTTGGTTTCGGGTTGGGCCTGTATTTCGGTTTGTATTTGGTTTTCCATGGAGAATCAGGGTTATATCGGTGCAAAGGTAGAAAAAACGTTGGAATTTATGTCTTATGAACTGAAAAACCGTATTTTTGTAGGTCGGTAGTTTGAAGATAGTTATGGAAATCATCAACAACATATCCAAAACCCTCAAAGATGACCTGATGGTGGAAATCAAGCCCGAAAGCAAGATTTCCATTGCGGCCTCGTGTTTTTCGATTTATGCTTTTCAGGAGTTGAAAGAGCAGTTGAAGGACATCAAGGAGCTTCGCTTCATCTTCACGTCGCCCACTTTCACCACGGACAAAGTGAGTAAACAACAGAGAGAGTTCTATATCCCTCGATTGTATCGTGAGAGAAGTCTGTATGGATCCGAGTTTGAGATCAAATTGAGGAATGAGCTGACGCAGAAGGCTATCGCTAAGGAATGTGCAGAATGGATTAGGCAAAAGGCTTGCTTTAAGTCAAACAAGACCAACGAGAGCATGACGGGTTTTGCCAATGTTGACCAGACCAATTACATGCCGTTGAATGGTTTCACCACGGTAGATTTGGGATGTGAGAAAGGCGATAGCGCTTATACGATGATTGTGAAAAACGATTTTCCTTCTTCAAAAGAGTTTTTGACTTTGTTTGACCAAATCTGGAACGACGGCTCAAAGTTACAAGTAGTGACGGAGGATGTGATTGACAACATTTCAAACGCTTATAAGGAGAACGCACCTGAGTTTTTGTACTTTGTCACGCTATACAATATCTTCCATGAGTTTTTGGATGATTTGTCGGAAGATGATTTACCTAACGAAGCCACAGGGTTTTAAGAACAGCCTCATTTGGAACAAATTGTATAACTTCCAGAAAGATGCAGCCTTAGCTATTATCAATAAACTTGAAAAGTACAACGGTTGCATTTTGGCAGATAGTGTGGGTTTGGGTAAGACCTTCTCTGCATTGGCGGTCATCAAGTATTACGAGAACCGTAACAAGACGGTGCTGGTGCTTTGTCCCAAGAAACTGAGCGACAACTGGATGACCTACAGAAGCAATTATGTGAACAACCCCATTGCGGGTGACAGGTTGCGTTATGATGTACTTTACCATACGGATTTGTCAAGGACTTCAGGCGTGTCGAACGGGATGGAGTTGAATCATATTAACTGGGGCAATTACGACCTTGTGGTTATTGACGAAAGCCATAATTTCAGGAACGGTGGCAAGGTGACTGCTTCTGAGTATGATGAAGACCCTAAGGAAAATCGCTACCTCCGTTTGATGAACAAGGTGATTAAGGCAGGCGTGAAAACCAAAGTGCTCATGCTTTCGGCTACGCCTGTCAACAACCGTTTCAATGACTTGAAGAACCAGTTGCAGTTGGCCTACGAAGGCGATGCTTCCAATATTAACGCTTTGCTGAAAACGGAGAAGCCTATCGATGAGATTTTCCGTCAGGCACAAAGAGCGTACAACGAATGGGTAGAGTTGCCGCTTGAAGCCCGAACCACAGAGCGGTTGCTGAAGTCACTGAGCTTTGATTTCTTTGAAGTGCTCGATTCGGTGACGATTGCCCGAAGCCGTAAGCATATTGAACAGTTTTACGATACGGCTGACATCGGTAAGTTTCCTACACGGTTGAAACCCATTTCCAAAACACCGCCTTTAACGGATATAGACAAGGCTATTACGTTTAGGGACATCATCGAAATCGTCCAACAACTCAACCTTTCCATTTATACTCCTTCGGCATTCATCCTGCCGAGCAAGAAAGACAAGTACGGCATTGACACCGAGGACGAATTGGATGTTGAAACAGGGGCGCACCGACTTTCCATCGAAGACCGTGAGTTGGGTATCCGTCGCCTGATGGGTATCAATATGCTGAAACGTCTCGAGAGTTCGGTTAACTCCTTCCGCTTGACCATTAGCCGAATCCAGCAGCTTATCGCCAATATGATTGAAAAGATTGATTCGCGGACGGAGGAGGAATATGTCGAGGAATTTGATTTCGACGACCTTGACATTGAGGATGAAGGCGATACCATCATTGGCAACAAGAAAAACAAAATCGACCTGCGGGATATTGACACCATTTCTTGGAGAAGATACCTGGTCGCGGACAAAGAACGTTTCGATTTGTTGCTTCTGATGCTGAAAGATATCAGCCCTGAACACGACAGCAAATTGCAGCAACTTGTTTGTGATTTGAGGGAGAAGTTTGTCCATCCCATCAATGGCTCAAACAAAAAAGTGCTCATCTTCACCGCTTTCGCTGACACTGCTGATTATCTTTACAAGAATTTGGCCCCGTTGGTTTTGGAAAAAACGGGATTGCATTCTGCGATGGTTTCGGGTACGATTGAGGCAAAAAGCACTGTCAAACTGAAGCAAAAGATGGACTTCAACACGGTGTTGACTTTGTTCTCGCCAGTGTCGAAGGAAAAGGATGTTTTGTTCCCTGGTTTGAAGGATGAGGTTGATGTGCTGATTGCCACAGATTGCATCTCGGAAGGTCAAAACCTGCAAGACTGCGACTACCTGATCAATTACGACATCCATTGGAATCCCGTCCGCATCATCCAGCGGTTTGGCCGTATCGACCGTATCGGTAGCAAAAACGAGGTGATTCAATTGGTGAACTATTGGCCCGACATGGAGCTTGACGATTACATCGACCTGAAAGGCCGCGTGGAGTCGAGAATGAAGATTTCGGTGCTGACCAGCACGGGCGACGACAACCCTTTGTCGGTGGAAGAAAAAGGCGATTTGGAATATCGCCGCCAACAGCTCAAACGTTTGCAGGAGGAAGTGGTTGACCTCGAAGATATGAATACGGGTATCAGCATCATGGACTTGGGGTTGAATGAGTTCCGTCTTGATTTGTTGGATTACATGCATGAAGGCCACGACATCGAGCACACGCCATACGGGATGCACGCTGTGGTGAAAGGCGGAGAAGGCATGCCATCTGGGGTGATATATGTGCTGAAGAATCGTTCGCAGGGTGTTAACATCGATCATAAGAACCAACTGCATCCGTTCTATTTGGTGTATGTGGACGATGATGGTGGTGTGGTGGTGAACCATCTTTCACCCAAGACATTGCTTGATGATTTCAGACTATTATGCAAAGGCAAAGCGAAGCACGACAAATCACTTTGTGCCGCTTTTAACAAGGAGACCAAGGATGGCAAGAATATGAAGCATTATTCTGAATTGCTGGGCAAAGCCATCCAGTCCATCATCAACGTGAAGGAGAAGAGTGACTTGGATTGCTTCCTCGAAGGGGTTCAAACAGAACTCTTCACCAAGGAAATCAAAGGCTTGGATGACTTCGAACTGATCGACTTTTTAATCGTGAGATAATGTTTGCCCTGCCTGTCACCACGGAAATCAAGAAGTCGCTGCCGAAAAAGGCCATCTACGAGAAGTTCGGCTTGAAATCGGCGCAACGCGATGCCTTTGATGCCGACATCAGTCGCATCGACATCGTGAATGTGGTTTCGCCTTCCACTGTACCTGGCTTGAAGGCAGGGGAACGGGTGAAAGAATTCTATGTTTTGCTCGTCACGCTGAAACGCCAGCACTATGACGAGAAAAACATCCTGCTTTTGACCAAGTTGATTAAGCAGAACATGATTTTCGCTTTGGTTTACAGCGACATGGTGCGTTTTGCTGTTGTCCACGAAAAGCTCTTTGCCATGGATTGGGAACTATTGGAAGATGCCGCATTGCCCTTAATGGGGCTTGACTTGGACAAGGTGTGGGAGAATCTGGTAACGACCATCGGCAGCTTCGAGGTGATGGAAGGTGTGACCATAGAAGAACAGATTGCCATTGACGGCGAGAAGCTGAAGAAGATAAAGGCAATAGAAAGTCTCGAAAAGAAATTAAGGGTGGAGAAGCAGCCGAGGAAGAGATATGAGATGTATAAACAATTAAATGAGTTGAAAAACGACTTTGATTTGTGATTTTTATTTCTTGTTTTTGCATAATTTATGCAGAATTTGTGTTTAAAATAGGTAAAAATGAGATTTTATATTGTGAAATTGCAAAATAGTTGTATTTTTGCATGTCTAAAACGCGAATTCATTTTATTAGGAATACAATGATACAAGAGCTTAAAATAAAGAACTTTATGTCGTTCAGGGATGAGGTAACGCTCAGTTTCGAAGCGACAAAAGACAAGACGTTTGAAGATAGTCATATTGTTGAGGTGGCTCCCGGGGTTCGTTTGCTCCGTTTTGCGATGGTTTATGGTGCCAATGCTTCGGGTAAGTCAAACCTTCTTTATGCGTTGGAGTTCCTTCGTAGTTTTGTTTTTGAGAAAACGACTGATTTGGAGGAACAAACCGGAACTACTCCATTTAAGTTGGATGCTGTTACCCCCCAAGAACCTTCCGAATTTAGCCTGAAGTATTTTCTTGGTGACATCAGATATTGGTATGAACTTAAGTTGGACCAAAATAGGGTCTATCTGGAACGGCTGTTTTATTATACTTCTGCGCAACCCACAAAGCTGTTTGAACGAACATGGGAGAGAGGCGAGTCCGTGCTCTATTTTAATCCAGCCGTTGTGAAAATAAGTACGACCGCTAAAGAAGAACTTTCCTTGAAATGCCTGCCCAATATGTCGTTCTTTGCTGCAAGAGCACAAGTCAATGTGTCTATGCCGGAGATAGATAAGGCAAGAGAGTGGTTCAGAAATGGTGTTATGCCAATCGTTGAGCCTGAAACTGAGATGTTTGAATATGCGAGCGAAAAAATGTTGGATGATGATGGGCTCAAAAAGTATTTGTTGAACTTTGTCAACCATGCTGATTTCAATATCTCTGATGTGAAAACGGATTTGGTCAAAAGACCACTTTCCAAAAGGTTTGTTGACATGATGCTTTTGGACGAAAGCACCCCTGCCAACGTCAAGGAACAGTTGAAAAAGGATACAAGTATTAATAGCGTAAGGACCCAGTTTGTCCATTCTGTCAGGAATGTTCGAGGGGAAGAAACCTATACATTACCCGCTGGCAGCCAATCAGCTGGCACGATGCGTACCATTGGAATTGAAGCGGGCATCTTTGAGGCCTTGAACAAACAGGCTTTCCTTTTCATAGATGAAATTGAGTCCTCTTTGCATCCCGATTTGGTGGAGTTTATCATAGAGCAGTTCCTTTCGCAGCACAATAGAGCCCAGTTGCTTGTCACAACACATTATGATCCCTTGTTAAATACCGTTGGGGACGACCTCATTCGCAAGGATTCCGTTTGGTTTACGGAAAAAGACGAAACGGGAAACACGGACCTTTATTCTTTGGTGGAATTCAAGGGATTGAATAGAATCTCATCGTTACAAAAGGCTTATCGCAATGGAGTCTTTGGGGCATTGCCGAACATTAAATAAACCGTTCCTATGGCGAGAAAAGCATCCATAAGAATAAAGAAAAGCCCGATACCAACCCTTATTGGGGCGGGTATTACCGAGCAATGGTATTTCAAGCATTTGAAAACGCTGAAGGATTACCGCGTAAAGATACGTCCTCGCTTTTTTGGAACGGAAACAGCCAATGGCATGGCGAAAAGGATTGAAGAAGTGCTTCAGAATGATGGCTTTGCCATTTGTGTGTTTGATGCCGATGTGTCAACATGGAATGAGTTGGAGCTTAAAAAATGGAATGCCTTGCGGCGAAAGTACAAGGACAATCCTTCGGTGATGCTTTGCGATTCGCTTCCGTCGATAGAGTATTGGTTTTTGCTTCACTACAAAAACACCAGTCGTTATTATGGCACTTCGCAGGCTGTGATTGAGGATTTGAAGGGCTTCATTCCCCAATACGATAAGACTGAAAAGTTCTTGCAGCAGGAGAAATGGGTGGCCGAAATGGTGGATGAAGGTCGACAGGAAGAAGCTTGTGCAAGAGCAGAGGCTTTTGGAACAGACGGTGAGTCTTATTCTAAGGTCTTTGAGGTTATTAATGTAATTGCGAAAATTTGAACAAATAAAATATATAATATGGACTTAAAAGAATTCACAAAAGAGACAATTACACAAATAGTTAGTGCAGTCCGTGAAGCCAACGAACAAATTAATGATTTTGGAGCCTTAATCCCGACAGATTATTTCCATGGCTCCAAAGCTATTTCCAGTTTCAAAGACGGAGAAAAGAATATTATTGATATTGAATTTGATGTAGCTGTCTCTGCCGTTGAGAGTGCGAATGTGGGAGGTGGAGCAGGAATAAAAGTCGCATCAATTAATATTGGACTTGGAGCTAATTCGCAAAATGAAAATTCAACCTTAAGCCGTGTAAAATTCACGCTTCCATTGGTTTTACCTGAAAAATCGAAATAACATGGATAAACTCAAAATGCAAACCACCAACCAGGTGGACGAAAACATAAAGAAGATAGCCGAACTCTTCCCCAACTGCCTCACAGAGCGCCTCGACGAGAACGGGAAGCCGGAAGCGGCGATTGACTTCGACCAGCTGCGGCAGGAGCTCTCGAAGGACATCGTGGAAGGCCCCGAGGAACGCTACCAGTTCACCTGGCCCGACAAGCGCAACGCCATCCGACTGGCCAACGCGCCGACCACCGACACGCTGCGCCCCTGCCGCGAGGAAAGCGTCGATTTTGACAACACGCAGAACCTCTATATTGAGGGCGACAACCTCGAAGTGCTGAAACTGCTGCGCGAGAACTACTTGGGCAAAGTGAAGATGATTTACATCGACCCGCCTTACAACACGGGCAACGACTTCGTGTATAACGACGACTTCGCCCAGACCGCCGGCGACTATGTCCACAACAGCGGGCAGGAGGACGAGGAGGGCAACCGCCTCGTGGCCAACACCGAGAGCAACGGCCGCTTCCACACCGACTGGCTCAACATGATTTACCCTCGCTTGAAAGTGGCCAAGGACTTGCTGAGCGAGGATGGGGTGATTTTTATTTCGATTGATGATAATGAGGTGGAAAATCTACGGAAAGTTTGTGATGAAGTGTTTGGACTTGAGAATCATATAGAGACGGTTGTTTGGAAGAATAAATATGGAGCAGGTGCCAAGACGGTAGGTTTTATTAGTTCTCACGAGTATATTTTGTGTTACTCAAGGAATCCAATAACAGATATAACTTGCGAATTTGAAGGAGAGGAAAGAGATAAATATAATAAAAAAGACGAAAAGTTTGCACAAAGAGGCCCATATAGAACACAACCTTTGATGACAAATAGTTTAGGAGATAGGCCAAACTTAATGTATTCTATTTTCCATAATGGCGTTGAAATTAAACCACATAAACAGTGGGTGTGGTCAAAAGAACGCATGGAAAAGGCAATAGAAAATAACGATGTGGAATTTTCATTACAAAAGGATGGATCATATACGGTTAGGTCAAAATCTTATTTGTATGATGAAATGGGGAATGTTAGACGGGGAAAACCTGTTTCGATAATGAATGGCCCTTTTACTCAGGATGGAACGAAAGAAATGCGTGATTTATTTGAGGGAAAGGCAATTTTTGATTTTACTAAGCCATCTAAATTAATCGAATTCTTCCTAAAACTTGAAATCAATTCGAAATCGAATAAAGATTTTGTTATCCTTGACTTTTTCTCTGGTTCTGCAACCACCGCCCAAGCAGTCATGCAACTCAACGCGGAAGATGGCGGCAACCGCAAGTTTATCATGGTGCAATTGCCCGAGGCAACAGACGAAAAGAGCGAAGCCTACAAAGCAGGCTACAAGAACATTTGCGAAATCGGCAAGGAGCGTATCCGCCGAGCAGGAAAGAAAATCGTTGAGGAACAGGAAAAGAAACGGATGGAAGAAGGTTTGTTTGCTGGCTCTTCGACAGGCTCAGAGGCCAAGCCATTGGACATCGGCTTCCGCGTGCTGAAGCTCGACAGCTCCAATATGCAGGATGTGTATTACTCGCCCGAGCAGTTCAACGAGAACCTGCTCTTCGAGGACAACATCAAACACGACCGCACCGACGAGGACCTGCTTTTCCAAGCCATTATAGAACTCGGCATCGAGCTTTCGGCCAAGATCGAGAAGCAAGAACTGGCGGGCAAAACCGTGTGGAGCGTCGCCAACGGCTACCTCATGGCCTGCTTCGACAAGGATGTGAACGAAACTACCATCACCGAAATCGCCCGCCAGCATCCCTACTACTTCATCCTCCGCGACAGTAGTTTAGCTACGGACAATGTGGCGGACAACTTTGAACAGATTTGGGAGGAGTATAGTAAAGACACTATCAGAAAAATTCTATAAATACCATATAGTATGAGAAATTTGAATGATATTTTCATTCTAAATGAAACAAATCACAATAGTTGGCATCTAGATGTTGCAGTAGAAGGTCTTATTGATGGTGACTCCTCGCCCGTATATGATCATCTTATTAGTTTGTTATATGAAGAGATCTCTAAAATCAACAATAACACGAAGATGCCTACCAGCTTGTTTAGATTCTCTGGATTGCCGGTCCTTAAAGATGGAACTAAACCTGTAATCAACGATATTGTTAATGAGGCTCTCTCTTTTGCTAAGCCAAAAGTCTTTAATGATCCATTGGACCCGATTCTTCGGGAATGGATGAATTTAAAAGAAAAAAACTCGGTGTCTAAACAAGATAAAAGGCTTTTCAGATATTTAAAGAATTCTCTTGAGAATTTAAGGATTTGCTGTCTTTCAAGGCAGGGAGATTCTATCCAATTAAACCCGTTAATGTGGGCGCATTATGCTGACAAGCATAAAGGGATCTGCATTGAGTATGAAATAACTAAGGATATGCTCGACGCATACAATGAGAACGATCAAGTTTTGAGGATCTGTGATGTGCGCTATCGCGAACATAAGGTGATGAATGATTTTATCACACTTGATAATGCCTTATTGGCTAAAGGGGCACCTTGGAAATATGAGGAGGAAACACGGTTGCTTTATTATGAGAAAAGCGATGTCGCTGAAATACGACAATCAGGTGATTACAAGAGCCTTGGTGGCTTTAGAATTAAATCTATCTATTTTGGTTATAGGCTTAAAGAAAAAGATAAGAATGAAATAATAAAAGCAATAAAAGGGAAAAGTATCACTTTATATCAGATGAGATTTGACAACGCTGATTTGACAAAAATGGTTACTGAAAGAGTTAAATAGATGATTTCTCAGACTTCATTACTCCATGATATTATCTAAATGTAGTCTACAGGTGTTGGATGTTTTTGGTACAATCTCAAGAGAAATCATCAGGAGAATTATGTAACTTCGTTAGTTATGAAGACGATTGAAGAATATAGAACAATGCTTGAAGGTCAGACCTTTGACCGTAAAAGCACCAGAATAGAACCCAAGGCATTGGCTGTCACCATGGTGGCTATGGCCAATGCCGATGGCGGAACCATTGCCATTGGCATTGAGGATGACGGTACCATCAGCGGCATCGACGAAATGACCGATCACATCAACGACTTGCTGCGGGTGCCATTCGACTATTGCATCCCTTCGGTCAACGTTCACCCCGAGCGGATTCCTTGCATCGACAAGGACGGAAAGGACAACCACATCCTAATTCTGGAAGTGGAGCAGAGCAGCACCATGCACGCCACTTCTTCCGATGAGGCATACTATCGCGTCGGTGACAAATCCAAGAAACTCTCCTTCGACGACCGTATGCAAATCATGTTGGCTAAGGGTGTCCAGTATTATGAGGATTACCCTGTAGCCAGGGCAACGGTTGATGATTTGGATTTGGACTTTGTTTCGGGATATTGTGAGAGGATTGGTTATAGGAAAGATGCGTTGACTTTTCTTCGCACCAACGGTGAGTATATCTTGATCAAAGACGGCAAGGAACAGATTAGCGGTGCCGCCATACTGTTGTTCGGCAAAGATCCGCAGCGCTTTTTCCAGCGGGCCTGGGTGCGCTTCATCCGCTATGATGGAACGGAAGAGAAAGTGGGGCGCGAGATGAATGTCATCAAAGATGTCATCTTCAAGGGGCGTATCTTGGATATGACGCGCGATGCCATCGCTTTCGTCAAGACACAAATCAAGGAACACACTTATTTAGGGCCGGAAGCACGCTTCGTAACAGAGGTGGAGTATCCCGAGTTTTGTTGGACCGAGCTGATTGTTAATGCCATAGCCCACCGTGATTACTCAATTCTTGGAACGGACATCCAAATCAAAATGTTCGATGACCACTACACGGTCGAAAGTCCCGGCATCTTGCCCGGGCGTGTCCGCCTCAACAACATGCGAACCACCCATTTTTCCCGCAACCCCAAGATTGCCGCTTTCATGAAAGAATATGAGTTTATCCGTGAGTTCGGTGAGGGCGTTGACCGGATGTATAGGGAATTAGAGGAAGGAGGCTGGCCAAAGCCTGTATTCAAGCAGGATGATTTTATGCTCCGTGCAAGTTTGAATGCAATCGCCATTGCATCGAAAAAGCCGATTGAGTTTACTGAAAATGCACTGAAAATTGCACTGAAAATTGCACCGAAAACAGAGGCTGAAATTATTTCACTGATTCTGGATAAGCCATCGATTTCCTTGGATGATATGGCATCCGCCATACAAGTATCACGAAGGACCGTTGCTAATAAGATTAAAGCTCTCCAAGAACAAAGAATTGTTATTAGAATCGGACCGGCAAAAGGTGGTCAATGGTCGATTGACAAAGAACATCTCATACATTATTTTGCGAAATGAAATTCAAATTCAAAATACAACAATACCAGTCCGATGCGGTGGAAAGCACGGTGAGTGTGTTCGCGGGACAACCCTCGAAGACCAACGCACAGTACCGCCGCGACTTGGGCAAGCAGAAACAGCAGTTGAAAGCTGAGTTTGAGGAGGAGTATGTGGGTTACCGCAATGCCGATGTGGAACTTAACACCAATCAGTTGTTGGAAAACATCCACCATCAGCAGGTGCAGAACGACATTCCGCTGAGCAAGTCCTTAGCGGCCACCAACGGCCTCGGTGTCTGCTCGTTGGACGTGGAGATGGAGACGGGCACGGGCAAGACCTATGTCTATATCAAGACCATGTTCGAGATGAACAAACGCTTTGGCTGGTCGAAGTTCATCGTGGTGGTGCCCAGCATCGCTATCCGTGAAGGAGTCTATAAGAGCTTCACCATGCTGGAGGAGCATTTCATGGAACTCTACGGCAAGAAAGCCCGCTATTTCATCTACAACAGCGCCAACCTCACCCAAATCGACTCGTTCAGCAGCGATGCCAGCATCAACGTGATGATCATCAACGTGCAGGCGTTCAACACCTCGTTCAAGGAAGGTGCGGCCAACAAGGAGGCGCGTATCATCTACTCCAAGCGCGACGATTTCCAAAGCCGTCGCCCTATTGACGTGATTGCCGCCAACCGTCCTATCATCATCATGGACGAGCCGCAGAAGATGGAGGGCGAAGCCACGCAAAAGGCCTTGAAGAACTTCAAGCCGTTATTTGTGCTCAACTATTCCGCTACCCACAAGACCTCTCACAACTGCATCTATGCGCTGGATGCTTACGATGCCTACAAACAACGCCTGGTGAAGAAAATCCAAGTGAAAGGCATCACGGTGCAGAACCTGTTGGGCACGCAGAGTTACATCTATTTCGACAGCATCATCCTTTCGAAGAACCACGCACCGGTGGTCAGGCTTGAAATCGAGGTGAAAGGCGCCGCTGCCACCCGCCGACAACTTTGCAAGTTCGAGCAAGGCGATTCGCTGTTTGCCGTTTCGCAACTTCCTGCCTACAAGGATTTTGTCATCACTGAAATCAACCCGCTGACGAACACGGTCTATTTCCAAAACGGCAAACAACTGCGTCAGGGCGAGGTGATGGGCGATGTCAGCGAGAAAGCCATCCAACAGATTCAGATTCGGGAAACCATCAAGTCGCATTTCGAGAAAGAGAGAGCCTTGTTCCAACAAGGCATCAAGACCCTTTCGCTGTTCTTCATCGATGAGGTGGCCAACTACAAGAGTTATGATACGGATGGAAACGAGGTGCAAGGTCCGCTTTGGAAGATGTTTGAGGATGAATACAACCGCTATCTGAATGAAAACTTGACGCTGTTTGAGGACGATTATCAGAAATACCTGCGTCGTTTCTCGGCTGCACAAGTACACAACGGCTATTTCTCCATCGACAAGAAAGGCCATTCAATTGATAGTGAGGTGAAACGCGGCAAGGACACATCGGACGACATCTCCGCATACGACCTGATTCTGAAAAACAAGGAACGCCTGTTGAGTTTCGATGAGCCAACACGATTCATCTTCTCCCATTCTGCCTTGCGCGAAGGTTGGGACAATCCCAATGTGTTCCAAATCTGCACGTTGCGCCACGCCAACTCCAGCACCGCCAAACGTCAGGAAGTGGGTCGTGGTTTACGCATCTGTGTCGATAACGACGGCAACCGCATGGACAAGGAACGCTTGGGCGATGCCGTTCACGACACCAACAAACTGACCGTCATCGCCAACGAGAACTACAGCACCTTTGTTGATGCCTTGCAGAAAGAGACCAAAGACACCCTTCGTGAACGTCCGACACAAGCCACGGTCGATTACTTCAAAGGCGTTACGGTCAAAGTGGGTGAAGAGAAACACACCATCTCGGAGCAGGAGGCTGCCAGCATCGTCACCTATCTGTATGAAAACGACTATATCGATGAGAAGGGCAATATCCTGCAAGACTATCATACCGACATGGGTAAGGGTACTTTGGCCCCGATGAGCAAGAAATTGCAACCCATCGAAGAACAAGTCCACAAACTGATCCAAAGTATCTTTGACCCGGCCGCTTTGGAAGACATGGTGGAAGATGCCAACGGCAAGGCAGAAGTGGTGAACGAGCGTTTGAACGACAATGCCGAGAAGAAGGAATTCAAAGCCTTGTGGAACGAAATCAACCACCGCTATGTCTATACGGTGCATTACGACAGCGAAGAACTGATTCAGAAAGCCATCGTCGCCATCAACAGCGAGTTGAATGTCACGCAGTTGAAGTATGTAGTGACCACAGGCACGCAAGGCGATGACGAGTTGGATTTCACTGGTGAACAAAGCACCCGTACAAAAGAGATGCGTGATGTGTCGACCAGCAATGTACCTTACGACTTGGTGGGCGACATCGCCAAAGCAGCCACGTTGACCCGCCGCACGGTCACTCGCATTCTGAAGGGCATTCAGCGGTCGAAGCTGTACATGTTCAAGAACAACCCCGAAGAGTTCATCCGCAAGGTAAGCCATATCATCCGCGAGCAGAAAGCCACGATGATTGTGGAGCACATCAGCTATAATCGCACTGAAAACCAATACGATTCCGACATCTTCACCAAGGAGAAGAGCCGCCAAACTGTTGACAAGGCATATCCTGCACAAAAACACATTCTTGACTACGTGTTTCCCGACAGCCAAGGTGAGCGAGTTTTTGCCGAAGATTTGGATAAAGCGGAAGAAGTGTGCGTCTATGCCAAACTGCCGAGGTCGTTCCAAATCCCGACACCTGTAGGCAACTACGCCCCCGATTGGGCCATCGCCTTCAACGACAACATGGGCGTTAAGCACGTGTTCTTCATCGCCGAAACCAAAGGCTCGATGGATTCCATGCAGTTGAAAGGTGTGGAAAAAGCGAAGATTGACTGTGCCAAGAAGTTGTTCAACAATGTCTCAACCAGTCAGGTGAGATATGGATGCGTGGATTCGTATGGCAGTTTACTGGAAGTGATGAAAGGGATGAATTGATTTTTGGAACACCTCGCGAAATTCTGCCGCCGCCACAGATGCCCGCCCTCGCACAGGCCAACGTCGGCATGACATGGTTGTTCGCTTTATGACACTAAGCGACAACGGTTGCGCCCTCCCCTTGTTTTATTGCCATTTTGTCGCAAATCCAATCCTTAATCCCTTGATTTAGTGACAATTTGTCATAAACACTGCCTTTTTTTTCAAAGATTTGCTTTTGGTGGGAGTTTTGATGGAATGGGTGCCGAAAAACAGAAAGGAAAACAAACCATGAACATCAACCAATTCACAATCAAATCACAGGAAGCCATTGGGAAGGCTCAGGAGATAGCGCAAAGCCACCAGAGCCAGACCGTGGAGAACTTCCACCTGCTGAAGGGTATGATTCTGAGCGACGACTACTTGGTGCCCAACCTGATGAAGAAGCTGGGCGTCAATATCTCGCGCTTGAATGATGCCCTGGATCAAGCTATCAACAACCAACCGCGCACGAGCGGCTCCGAATTGTATTATTCCTCCGAGGTCAGCAAGACCTTCAACGACGCCATCGCACTGGCCAAGAAGATGGGCGACGAATACGTCTCCATCGAACACCTGCTGCTGGCAGTCTTCGAAAGCAATAGCTCGGCCTCGCAGATGCTGAAAGAACAAGGCGTGAACAAAGGCGACCTCGAAACCGCCATCAAGCAGTTCCGCAAGGGCAAGAAGGTCGACTCGCAGGACGCCGAACAGAACTACGACTCGCTGAACCGTTTCGCCAAGAACCTGAACGACTTGGCGCGCGAGGGCAAACTCGACCCGGTCATCGGCCGTGACGAGGAAATCCGTCGTGTGCTGCAAATCTTGAGCCGACGCACCAAGAACAACCCTATATTAATAGGTGAGCCGGGCGTGGGTAAGACCGCCATCGTGGAGGGCTTGGCCCAGCGTATCGTCAACCGCGACGTGCCTGAGAACCTGAAGAGCAAGACCGTGTTCAGCTTGGATATGGGTGCCTTGCTCGCCGGTGCCAAATACAAGGGCGAGTTTGAGGAACGTCTGAAGAACGTCGTCAAGGAAGTCGTGGACAGCGACGGTGAAGTCATCCTGTTCATCGATGAGATCCACACCTTGGTAGGTGCAGGCGGCGGCGAAGGCGCCATGGACGCGGCCAACATCCTGAAGCCGGCCCTGTCGCGTGGCGAGCTGCGTGCCATCGGTGCCACCACCTTGAAGGAATACCAACAGTATTTCGAGAAGGACAAGGCTTTGGAGCGTCGTTTCCAGAAAGTCATGATCGACGAGCCTGACGAGGCTTCGGCCATCAGCATCCTCCGTGGCTTGAAGGAACGTTACGAGACGCACCACCACATCCGTATCTTGGACGAGGCCATCATCTCGGCCGTGCAGCTGTCGGTGCGTTACATCTCCGACCGTTTCCTGCCCGACAAGGCCATCGACCTGATTGACGAGGCCGCCTCGCGTCTGAGGCTGCAAATCGACTCGATGCCTGAGGAGTTGGAAGACGTGGAGCGTGCCATCCGACAGTTGGAAATCGAGCGTGAGGCCATCAAGCGCGAGAACGACACCAAGAAGGTGGAGGAGATAGGGAAGGAGCTGGCCGAACTCAACGACAAACGCTCCGCCATCAAGGCCAAGTGGGAGACCGAACGCAACTACGTGGAACTCATCCAGAAGGAGAAGAGCAACATAGAGACCTATAAGCACCAAGCCGAAGTGGCTGAACGTGACGGCGACTATGGCCGTGTGGCTGAGCTGCGTTACGGCAAGATCCGCGAGGCTGAGGCCGCCATCGAGAAGGCCAAGGCCGACTTGCGCGCGGCACAAGGCGACCACCCGCTGGTGGATGAGGAAGTCGGTGCCGACGATGTGGCCGAAATCGTGTCGCGTTGGACGGGCATCCCGGTCAACAAGATGATGCAAAGCGAGCGCGAGAAGCTCTTGCACCTCGAAGACGAGCTGCACAAGCGTGTGGTGGGTCAGGACGAGG
>CAMZEK010000012.1 GCA_947305795.1 uncultured Bacteroidales bacterium
TCAACGCCTTGAACGCCTGGCGCGAGAGCAGCAAAATCACGATGATGTTCACCCATGCCATAGTGCCCACGCCAATGTCGCCAAGATCCCACATCGCCTTGGCCTCATGCAAAGAGCCAAAGAACACCATGCCAACCACACCGATACGCAGCACCCAAATCAAGACATGTTCTAATTTGCCCTTGCCAAAAAGATAGACAAGGTTAGTTTCCGCATAGTAATAATACGCCATGATGGTCGTGAAGGCAAAGAAAAACAGGGCGTATGACACGACGACACCGCCAAAATGGTTCCCCAAAAGCGTACTCAAGGCAGCGGTGGTATAGCTGACATCGGGCGCACCCAATGTTACACCCTCGGCGGCAATAAGGATGTTGCCCGAAGCGTCGAAAACGTTGTAGGTCTTGCAGGCCAAAATCATCACGGCGGTGGCGGTGCATACCAATAAGGTGTCGATATACACCGAAAACGCCTGCACCAATCCCTGCTTGACGGGATGCGACACCTTGGCCGCGCCCGCCACGATGGCACCCGTGCCTTGGCCGGCCTCGTTGCTGTAGATGCCGCGCTTCACGCCCCACGCGATGGTCGAGCCGAGGATGCCGCCCAAGGCTTGATTCATGCCAAACGCGCTTCGTATCATGTCCATGAACACGTCAGGCACTTCGCGGATATGGAAAGCCAACACGACAAGCGAGAGCAGCACATACAAAACCGCCATAAACGGTGCCACGATTTGTGCCACGTTGGCGATGCGCTTCACGCCTCCCATCACCACCAAGCCGATGAGCACAGCGACAATGGCGCCAATCCATACAGCATCGATATGATAGGTGTTGGCAAACGAAATGGCGATGCCATTGGACTGCACTGGAGGCAGAAACAAGCCACAAGCCAGCACCGCGATGGCAGCAAAAACGACCGCGAGCCATTTGCTATGCAGACCCTTCTCTATATAATAGGCCGGACCACCACGAAACTGTCCCTTGTGTTCTTCCTTATAGATTTGTGCCAAAGTCGCCTCGGAAAAGGCCGAACCTGCACCAAGGAAGGCTATAATCCACATCCAGACGATGGCACCTGGGCCGCCATAGCCGATGGCTGTGGCCACACCGACAATGTTGCCAGTACCCACACGTCCCGACAAAGCCATTGAAAAAGCCTGAAACGAGGTGATGCCCGTCTTCTGGCTCTTGTCCGTCGAGAAGAGCAGCCGCGCCATTTCGCGGAAACGCCGCACCTGCACGAAGCGTGTACCGATAGAGAAATACAAGCCTGCCAAAAGGCAAATAGCCACCAATGCCGGGCTCCACACATAACCGCTGATTGTGTTTATGATTTGTTCCATAGAATTTGCTGTTTTGAAGGGTCAAAGATACGTTTTTTTATCACAAAACTCTCAAAACCATCAAAACTTCATAAAAACAAGGCTGCCTACCCAACCGGGTGGCAGCCAGAAAGCCGCCGGTTGGCGGGCTTTCCAACGTCAAAATACTGTTTTGCTAGTTTTGTAGATTTTGTGACAATACAATCACCGCGTTAAGCAAGCATCCAAATCCTGCTTTAAAGCTTCTTTATCAAGATGTTGCCCGATGAAGACCAGTTTCTGCATACGGTCGCCGTAGGTGTCGTCCCAATCGCGGCGGAGGGTAGGCTCGCGATCCATCATGATGGCCAACTCGTTGGCGGGCATGGTGGCAAACCACATTCCAGCATCGCGCAACTGCACCTGCTTGCCCGCTTGCTCGAAGATGTAGCAGTTATCCATCTCGTTCTTGAAGTAGCAGATGCCCTTCACACGGATGACATTCTTCGGCAACTTGCGCGCCACAAATTCATCGAAACGCGCCATGTTGAACGGCTGGCGACGGTAATACACGTATGTGCCAATACCATATTCCTCCACTTCGCCGCCCTCGTGGTCGTGGTGATGATGGTGGTGATGGCCATGCTCTTCTTCATCGTCAGCATCGTCATGTTCATGATGATGGTGATCGTGCTCATCCTCATCGTGGTCGTGATGATGCTCTTCTTCATCGTCATCATCGTCCTCAATGACAGCACCTTCCACTTCCTTGATCCATGTGGCAGAGGTGGCCACTTTGTCAAAATCGAACATGTGGGTATTGAGGATTTTTTCGAAATCGACTTCGCCGTAATCGCAAGGGATGATTTCGGCGGTGGGCTGCAAGGCACGAATGATGCTCTTCACACGACCCAATTCCTCGGGGGTGACTTCCGAAGCCTTGTTGAGCAAGATGATGTTGCAGAACTCAATCTGCTGGATGACAAGGCTTTCCAAGTCGTCCTCGGCCAAGTTTTTCTTCATCAGGTCATCGCCACAGCTGAACTCGCTTTGCATCCGCAGTGCATCGACGACGGTTACGATGCAGTCAAGGATTGGAATACCGTCTTTGGTGAGTTGCCAAGCCATGTCGGGGAAAGAACAAATGGTCTGGGCAATCGGCTCTGGTTCGCAAATGCCGCTGGCCTCGATAACGATGTAGTCGAACTTCTGCATGACGATAATCTCGTGCAACTGCTGAATCAAGTCCATCTTCAAAGTGCAGCAGATGCAGCCATTCTGCAAGGCGACCAAACTGTCATCCTTTTGGCCTACGACACCGCCTTTTTCAATCAGGTCGGCGTCGATGTTCACTTCGCCTATGTCGTTGACAATCACAGCGAACTTGATGCCCTTGCGGTTGTTCAGAATCTTGTTGACCAAAGTGGTCTTGCCGCTGCCGAGATAACCAGTGAGCAGCAATACAGGTATGTCTTTTTTCATTTTTCGTGCTTTTTAAAACGAGGTGCAAAGGTAAGAAAATTCAAGATTTAAAGATTCAAAATTCAAGATTTAAGATTTTTACTACTTTTGCAGAAATAAGAAATAAATATGAGCAAGCAAGACGACTATAAACTCCTATTATCGCAAATCAAGGCGATGGTGAAGGACGAAAGCGACCCCGTCGCGAATATGGCCAATGTGGCCGCACTAATACAAGAGGCGTTCCATTTCTGGTGGACGGGCTTCTACCGTGTCATTGGCAACCAATTGGTGCTCGGGCCATTCCAAGGCCCCGTGGCTTGCACCCGAATCGGCTTCGGCAAAGGCGTTTGCGGCACTTCATGGAAAGAACGCAAAACCCTTGTGGTTGAGGATGTGGAGCAATTTCCCGGCCATATCGCATGCAGCAGCGAGTCGCGGAGCGAAATCGTGGTGCCTTTATATAAAGGTGATGAAGTCATCGGCGTGTTGGACATCGATAGCGAGCGTTTGGCTACTTTCGATGCCATTGACAAGGAATGGCTGGAGCAGATTGCCGAAGTGGTTTCCAGCGCTTTATAGCCTTAAATACTCGGTCATAATCACGCTGTCCCACAACTCGTAAGGGATGATGGCTTTTATCGACCTTATCACGATGTTCATAATCTGCTCGTGAATGTAATCTTTCCTAATGGCAAGGCAGATGGTCCTTTTCGGTACAGGGTTGACGATGGGCTTCAGGCATTTTCGCATCGACGCCGACAGAAACTTGATATGTGTCTCAGGGATAATGGTGATGCCCCCGCTTTCGTTGGCGATTTGCAGCAAGATTCCCACACGTCCACCTTCATACATCTTTTCGTAGGTGAAAGTTTCGCCTGGCCTCAACATGGACCTATCGAACAAGCGAACGCCGTCTTTCATAATCCAAACCGGGTTGTCTAAGACATGGCCACGTTCCAAACTCTCATGTCGCGCCATGGCATTTTCGGGAGAGACATAGGCGAAGAACCTTTCATAATATAAAGGTATCTCCAACAAGTCTTGGTCGTTGACAGGGGCCGTCAAAACACCCATATCTATCTCAGCTTTTTTCAGTTTGGAGATGATGGTGGAGGTAATCATTTCCTCCGTCCGTAGTCGCAGCGCAGGATAACGCAGCCTCATGAACTTGAACATTTCCGCCATTAGCACGGGTGCCACTGAAGTCGTCATGGCGATATTCAAATCGCCGGAGCAAAGTTCTTTCTCCGAACGCGTCAGTTCGACCAATTGCTTGGAGTGATAGACCACCTGCCGGGCCTCGTCAATCACTTTCCTGCCGATTTCCGTCACCGAAACGGGGTGCGTCTCCCGATTGAAAATCCTCACATCCAATTCCTCTTCCAATTTTTTCACCATCAAACTCATGGTGGATTGCGTCACGCCACAAGCCTCGGCAGCCTCAACGAAATAGCCGTGATCCTCAATGGCGATAATGTATTCCAATTGTTGCAGGGTCATTTTTATTGATTTTTATCAATGCAAAGATAGTAATTATTGTATTGACTCATAAAAACCGTCCCAATATTTTTGCTGCCGTGAATTAAAACCGACAGAAAATGAAAAAATGGAATACTGCCATACGATATGCTGGCTTTTCTCTCTTCGGTGTCGCCATATTGATGTTCTTATCGGCGTTCATCGCTTTCAGAAACGACATGGACGACAGTTTTGACCCCTTGGTTTTCTCTGGAATGGTCTCACTCCTCAGCGGATTCTTTGCCATCATCACCACGGAGCCTCAGGAGAACATGAGCGTTGAGGAAGGCTTTTGCATAGTAACAGGCTGTTGGATTACCGCTTGTTCCTTCGGGGCTCTTCCTTTTTTAATCTGTGGCGGTGAGTTCACTCTGGTCAACGCATTCTTCGAGAGCGTGTCGGGCTTCACCACCACTGGTGCCTCTATCCTCAACGACATCGAAGCCTTGCCAAAAGGATTGCAGTTTTGGCGCATCGCCACGGCCTGGATGGGCGGCATCGGTATCGTCACCCTCGTCTCCTTGGTCATCTCAGGACAACACGACCGTCATTCCGTATTGGCCAGTGCCGAGCTGTCGGATCTCGCCAAATCCTACTACGGCGGACGCAAAAAGAACTTCGTTTACAGGATGCTTGCCGTCTACCTGTTCATCACATTGGCTTCGACCATTGCATTGAAACTCACCAAGATGCCGTGGTTTGATGCACTTACCATGGGCATGTCGGCCTGCAGCACCTGCGGCTTCTGCATCAAGAATACCAGCGTAGAGTTTTACAACAACGTCGCAGTGGAAATCATCCTCATTGCCGCCATGCTGATGGGGGCCACCAACTTTAGCCTGATGTTCTCGACAGTGTGGCCCGACAAACGCACCCGTAAGAACCTCTTCAACACACAAGTCGTCCGATGGTTCCTCGCCCTCGTCGCCATTGCCATCCTCATAGTCTCAGCCAATCTGTACTTCAGCGGTTATTGCCCCACTTTCGCGAGAGCTTTGCGATTGGCCGCCTTCCAAGTCTGTTCGCTTTCCACCACTACGGGCTTCGCCACCGCCGACACCAGCCTTTGGCCCTCGGGAAGTATCAGCATTCTGTTGCTTTGCTCCTTGGTTTGCGGATGCTCAGGTTCTACCTCGGGCGGCATGAAGATGGACCGTTTCGTCATCGTCGTCAAGAGTCTGAAAAGCATGGTAAACTCGCTCATTGGGGTCAAGAATATCAATCGGACCAAATTGGATGGGCAAGTGAAAACGGAAGAAAACGTCACCTCAATATTGACTTTCATGGGCACCTACCTCCTCATCATCGCCATCGGTACCATCATTTTTGCCATCAGCATGGATTTCCGGACCTCGCTTTCGGCAGCCATCGCCTGCATGGGCAGTGTCGGTCCTGGATTCGGCGAAGTCGGCTCGATGGGCAATTACGCCGGACTGTTAGGATTCCAAAAAGTGACGGCCATGATCATCATGCTTTTGGGTCGTGTTGAGATTTTCCCGATGTTGATTGCCGTGAAAAGCCTTTTTAGCCGATGACCCCTTGCACAATTCAAGAATTTTGCAGTTCTTTGCACGAAATTTATTCTAAAACCAACTCGAAAAACGCCATATACCAATGAAATACATCCTTAAAAAAATCCTCGTTTACCTCAAATCGCTCATCCACATCTCGGACGAAATCGACTACGAGAACGCCAGCAACAGCATCAGGAAGAACATTGCTTTTAAGGGCACCAACGTGTTCATCCTCGCCTGTGCCATCATCATCGCTTCGGTCGGCCTCAACGTCAATTCCATCCCGGTCATCATTGGCGCCATGTTGGTCTCGCCCGTGATGGGGCCTATCTTAGGCTTCGGTTTGGGTCTTGGTACCGAGGATAACGACTTGGTAAAGAACTCATTGAAGAACTTCGGCGTCATGGTGGGTATCAGCATCATCGCGTCCTCGCTATTTTTCCTTTTGAGCCCCTTGAGTCTGGCCAATCCTTCCGAGCTGTTGGCGCGCACCAACCCCACCATCTACGATGTACTCATCGCTTTGTTCGGTGGTTTGGCTGGCATCATTGAGACCTCACGCAAGGACAAAGGCAGCGTCATCACGGGCGTGGCCATCGCCACCGCGCTCATGCCGCCGCTCTGCACCGTAGGCTACGGCATCTCCATCTGGAAAGGGCAGGTCATCTTCGGCGCACTCTACTTGTTCATCATCAATAGCATCTTCATCGCCCTGGCTACCTTCGCCGCCGTGAAATACTTTCGTTTCCCCATCGTAGAGACCACCGACGAGACCCACAAGCATCTGCCCAAGAAATGGGTTGTCGCCATCTTGCTCATCGTCATCGTGCCGAGCATCATCTCTGCCATCAGCGTCATCAAGGAAAACAACTTCAAAATCCACGCTGAAAAGGTGGTGAACGAAAACAAGAACCTCGGCAAATGCTTCATCTATGACCATAAGGCCACTTATTCAAGGAAGTCGCCGACGCTGGAACTGTTTCTCGCCGGCGAGACCTTGACCGATGAAGCCAAAAAGAAACTGTACCACTGTGCAGAAGAATACGGCATCACACGTAGCCAGATCATCTTCCATGAAGATGCTACAAGTATGCGTCAAGAACTGTCAGAAGTGGAAATCATCAAAGGCATTTACGAACACAACGACAAGCAAATCAAAGTCTTAAATGACAGCATCGGCAAATTGGAAACCTTACTCTCCGACTATAAGAACAAGGAGATTCCCGTCGATGCCATCTCCAAGGAACTTTTCGCTCAATATCCCAACATCACTGACATCAGCCTAACGCGCGGCTCGACGGTAAACGCCGCCAATGGCCAGCTGACAGAGCAAATCGTGGCTTTCCTCACCACCAACGAGTCGATGGATGCCGAACAGCACGACCGTATCGAACGCTGGCTGAAGGTCCGATTGGAAAACGAGAATGTTTTGGTGGTCATCAATATCACGAATGGAACAGAAAAAGCCGCTAATTAGCGGTTTTTTGATTGCACACTATGAAGCAATAGAGACAGCTCATGCTGCCAGAATCTCTCGCCGAAACAGATTTTTTCCTATTTTTGCGCCCATTAATCATACAATTATATCCTATACCCATCACCCTTGAATATGTTCTACGGTTTTAAAAAGAGAATAATCTGCAAGTCACTAGATAAAAAAATCAAGCAAAACCCTTTTGATTATCAATACGCTGAGCGTTTTTCGCTCGAAGGTGAAAACGACCCATTGATAAACAACTCCTATTATTTTTCTGCCCATGATGAGAAAATGTCATTCTTTGCACGTTTAGGCAAGAGGATTAATGCGGAAGAAACATGGTTTGCGATTTATTTGGAAAACAAAATCTATTCGTTAAAACAGGAGTCTTTTCCAACTGGCAGTTCTCCCCTCTTGATTGTAAAAACCGATGGCAATTGGGTCCTTTCCTATCAAGGCAAACTGAATGAAAAGGATGAAATTGTCCTTCATGCAACCTTTGTTGCCAACCAAAAACCCATTGATTTTACGAGCAATATGCCAGCAGAAAGAATGGCCATCGGGATTGCCAACGAAAAATGGAACAAAGCATTTTTTGAGCAACTGCAAAATGTCAGCGGGCAGTGCCATTATGAACAAGAAGGGGTACTGGAAGGACAATTGACCTTGAATGGCAGGACGATGGATTTCCATTTGCCCTGTGTGCGTGACCATTCTTTCGGGAAACGGGATTGGAATTACATGAACAATCACCTTTGGCTGATGGCGGTTTCGCCTTCCCGCCAATTCAATTATTCCTTGGTTTCTTATCCTGTCATGAGCGTATTGGAAGTGGGCAATTATCGAGACGAAGCAGGATTGCATTATTTGTTGCAGGCAGATTTAGATTTGCATCAGATTAATCAAGGGACGGTACCTCAAGAATTGTCGTTCCATGTGAAATTGGATAATGGCCAAAAAATCAGCGTCAAGGCCAAGGTATTGGCCGGAGTGACCTACCATTTCCAAAATGGCCAGTATGTTTTGCATGAGAATATCGCGGAGTTTTCAATTGACGGGAGAGTCTGTCGTGGCATTTTCGAAATCGGCTTTAATGGCGACAAAAACCGTTGGTTTAATCAAAGAAAGTTGGAGAATATCAAAAGATGAAAATATATCAATTAGGAGAATTGCCCGAGGATGTTTATCCAGTGGTAGGTGGGAAAGCGACAGGATTGGATTTGTTGGTTAAACATCATTTCACCGTCCCAAAAGGTTTTGTAATCACCGAAATAGAGCAAATTGATGAAGAAGTTGTCTATCAAGCTTTTGATGCCTTAAAAGTCAAGCAAGTGTCGGTACGTTCTTCGGCCTCGAACGAAGACCTGTCGACGGCTTCCAATGCCGGCCAATATGAGACCTGCTTGTTCGTCGACCGCCTTCATCTATTGGAAAGCATCCGAAAATGTTTGGCCTCCTTGGATTCCCATCGCGTCAAGGATTATGCCCAGCACTTTGAGTTGAGCCAAGGAACGATGAATATTGTCGTTCAAGAGATGGTTGACAGCGACAAAGCAGGGGTAATGTTCACTGCCAATCCGAACAATGGCTCAGCCATCTTGATTGAAGCGGTCGAAGGGCAAGGCGAAAACTTGGTTTCCGGGCAAGTCACCGCCCATCGCTATGAGATTTCCCGCAAGTATTATCGTTCATGCAGTGATGATTTGCTCGATGAAAGCGAAATCAAACTGCTTTATGAGGCCGGAAAGAAGATACGAACGGCTTTTGGCGAAGAGAAAGATATTGAGTGGGCCATAAAAGATGATGCGTTGTATCTTTTGCAGACGCGCCCCATTACAACAGAAATCATTGATATTGAAGAATTTGACCGTGACGACGACATCAGCGGGCATCTGTTTACCAAAAGGAATGTCGGAGAAATGATGCCGGGAGCCGTCACCCCGCTGACCTTAACCACCTCCGCGAAAGCCATCGACTATGGAATGCGTTACATGCTTTCCATCGCAGGGGTTTATACATCGCCAAACGAAGAAAAGCCATTGCGGTTGATTTCCTCCATATCAGGGCATCTGTTCTTTGACATGAATTTGCTGTACAACATGTACGCGAAGGTCGGCATCGCCAATCCGCAGTCGATGAATCTGTCCATCATGGGTGAGTATCACGATTATCCACCCATAACCGTCCCTTTTGCCAATCCGTTTGTCCGTGTCATCAATTCCTTCAAGTTTTTGAAGTTTGTGTACTCGGGTCATCGTGCCATGAAGAAATTTGATGCCTTGTTGACTAAAGTTCACTTTGCAGCGACCTCTTCTTATCGGGAATTGTATAAAAGCATCGATGCGAATCTCGCCTATTTGGATGAAAGCCTCATCTACCATTATGCTTCTTCCGCTTATTCTGGCAGAACGACCAGCACCCTTTATATGATGCTTGACAAGGAATTTCCTGACAAAAAAGAGTATCAATCCTTCCTGTCGCATCTGCTGACCAACATCCCGAATATCGAAAGCGCCGATATATTGTCGCGCTTGCAGGACTTGGCGGTGTTGATTAAAAAGCAAGAACCGAAAGCCATAAGTTTCCGTGCCAACGAATTGTTGGAATTCATCAAAAACAATGCGGAAATCAACGTGAAATATCAAGATTTTCTGGCTCACCATGGTCATCGCTGCATCAAAGAGGCGGAACTGAGAAACAAGCCATGGAGAGAAGACGAGATTCCGCTGATGAACTATTTGTTGTGCATCATCAAATCAACAACGGATTGTGTCCAAAAGGATGAAAAGATTGACTATCGCAAGGAATTCGCTTTTATCAAAAACCCGCTGTTAAAATCAGCTTCCATATCGTTTGCCAAAAAAGCCCGACAAGCCGTTGTGGATCGTGAATACACGAAATCGCGATTGATTAGAATCATTGATTTATTCAAAATACAATATTCCCGATTGGCTGAGCTTTTGGTGGCTGATCATCTGCTTTCGGATGAGGACTTGATTTACTTTTTGACACACGATGAAATCGGCCAACTGATTGATGGCGACGCGAATCTTCTTCCTCTTGCCATCAGAAGGCGAAAAGCCAACGCCATTCAAGAAGAACTGTCGTTTGACGATATTTATATTGGCAAACCCATAGCGGAAGTCTTTGATGTTGAGCCAAGTGACGGCGTGATTAAAGGCATTCCGGTCTCGAATGGGGAATGTGAAGGAATTGTTCATATCATTTACTCTCCCGAGGATGCGAATCAATTGCAAAAGGGGGAAATCATGGTGGCAAGATTCACGGACATTGGTTGGACGCCCTATTATTCCATCGTCAACGGCTTGATTACCGAGATTGGTTCCTCTTTATCTCACGGTGCAGTCGTGGCGAGGGAATATGGCCTGCCCACCATCGTCAACGTGAAAGGGGCAACGAAAATACTGAAAAACGGCGACCATATTAAAATGAATGCTACCAAAGGCACGATTAGAATATGGACTTAGCGGAGCTTTATCTTGATGTCCGCGAGTTCAAGAAATGAGGATTAAACATTATAGAAGACACAACCATGAACGGCATAGATGAAATAAGCAAGAAAAGGCTCTATATCGAGGGGCTGAAACAGGCCATTGCCCTGCCTCTGCCTGAGGAACTCAGCCGCGACTTGGAGGAAATCTTCCAAGACGATGAGACTGAAGAAGACATCAAGGAAACGATGAGGTTTTGGATAGAGGTGGAGGGGCCTTTCTGCAACGCCATTGTCTTTGTCCACAACAACCGCTTCCTTGTGGAGGAAAAGGAGGCCATCCTCAACGGGGATGAGGAAACGCCCTTCATGATGCCTGACGTGATTTTCAACATCTTGCGGACACTGCTCAAGACTACCGTCATGGAGTTTCTTTCCGTCCTGCAAATCCCATCAAACGAAAAGGCCCAACTGCTTGACTGTGTCGAGCGCGACGACAAAACAGGGGTCTCTTCTTTGCTCGAACGTACCCAATGCGACACCACGGCTTTGGCCAAATTATGTTCCAATTGCATGGATTGTTCATCCACGGGTTTCGAGATGAAGGGTGACGACCTTGCTTATTATCTCGACCATGTCGTGAGCTTCCTCAAAAAGAAAGAGAGTGCCGATGGCGAGAAAATGTTGGAAGCCGTGAAGCGTTTCCAGCCTTCCGCCGAGGTGCTGCTGGCCGACGACGACAGCGACGAAGCCCTGAACAACTATTTTGCCGACTACCGTCATTTCTTGGAAACCGATTTGGCCACCAATCTCCATTACTATTGGGATTGGTACGACGATTTCACCCTGAAGGAGCGCAACCTGATAGAGCCGATTCTCGACAACCCCTTGGCCGTGGACTTGGTGAACCGGATTTGGAAAGACTATGAGGCCGCGCTACTTGGCGGTTCCTTCTCCCTTCCCGACGACTTCTTCCACTCGAAATGCGTCGCCGATGACACGGAACACCTGCACATCAAACTGTCCGTTGAGGACAAGGGCACGGAGCTTTTCACCGAGTTCATCAACTATGTGGCTGAGAAGGGCTATATCGAAGACAGCCCCGCCGTGAAAAACCTCTTCGCCTATCGCCTGACAGGATATTACAGGCCCGAAGGCGACCTGCCGACCATCGTCTGGAACGGAAAAAACGGCAAGTCCTACGAGCTCATCTACATCCTCCGTCACCTCTGCGACCGCGCCGATTACAAGAAGATGCGCCGTTTCTTCGAAGGCCCCGAATGGGTGAAGGAAAAGGACAGCAGCTATGCCCACTCAGCGGATTCCGAATTCAGGAGAAAAATGACGGAGTTTTATCCTGGTGTTTGTGAGTTCAAGAAGTGATTTTTCAAACATTTTGAGAACCAAATATTTATCCGACAGCAAACGACAACAAACGACTACTGTCGACAACAAACGTTTAATCAACGGCTTAGTCTTGACAGAGTTTTCATCTTTGTGGTGTGAAACAATTAAACCCGCAAATATGGGAACACAAGAAAACATCAAAAGCAACCTGACGGAAAAGAAGCCTGCAGCCAAGACAACCCCCGAATACATTGAGGGCAACCCAACGGAGAAGACGAAAAGCCCGGAAAGACGTCGTTTAATTGAGAGTTATTATGAATCGTTGTGGAAAGAACTGCAGCGGGAAAACGGGACGAATGGCATTTTCAACCCGTTTTTGGGTGTTACTGTCATTGTCAAGAAAGGAGAAAGCGACAAAAAGACAATCAATCGCGCTTCTGCTGACTGGAAATCGACCTTTGCCGTAAAACATCTAAAGCAAGTCATCACATCAGCTCATGGAAAAGAAGACGCACCTGTTTATGTGGAACCCAAGACGGGAACACAAAAAAAGAACGGTTACAAGAATATGGCCATCCTATATTATGAGTTTATCCACCCCGAGACAGCGTATTTGAACTTTACGGTAAAACTGACAATAGGAATCAAAAGCGACGGGAAACATGTTCAGTATTGTGTGAATAAGATAGAGGTATAAAACAAAAACCAATCGTATCCAGCGATTACCCTAACCGATAGGGAACACATACGATGTGGTTTTCTGCCTGCAAAATTACAACAAAATCCAAAACACCGCCATAAACATTGAAAAATAATTCCCGAAATCAGGAAAAGCCGTTTGGCCAAACCCTATTTCCACTATAAGTTTACTATAATCCCCGCCAGCATGGGCGGATTGCCTATTTTTGCCGAAAAACTTGAGGGAAAGATGAAACCGAAGAAAAAACACCGACAAACTGAGCATTGGTCTGAAAAATGACTATATTTGCAGCGAGTTGGGGGAGAAATCCCGACTCGGCAAGGAAGGCATTCTAAGTTCCAAGCAGTGAAATCGCCAACAAACTCACGGGAACGAAGACCGATGCTCACCTTTTGTTTTGATGTCAATTGGTGCCCGAAGCACCGACTTGATAACAAGCAAGCGTGGGATATTTGTTCTTCGGTTCATTCGTGAAGGGTGTTTGGCGATACCTACTGCTTGATGGACTGATTGGCTTAGGTCTCACGCTTTTCTTGCAAGAATAGAACAACCAACTAAACAAGCAATTATGTTATACAGAATCACAGTAAAGAACCCGAAACTAAGCAACGGCATCCGAGTAGAAAAAGGAATGTCCGTGGACATAGTAAGCAACAGCATGAGCAACCCCGTAACAACCAACGGCGGACAAGTCGTAGTGGATGCTTTCATGCGGATTTATGGAATTGATATTAAGAAAGCTGGTGCTTTGAGCATGGCTTATTTGGATGTAGAAAGGATTAGGTGATATGGGAAAAACAAATATTGAGATTCTTAAAGAAAAAGAGATTCAGATGTTCAATGCGTTTAATTCGAGACAACATAAACTAACAATTGCATTGGCAGATGAGATACTAGATAATCCTGATGTTGATGAAGAAACAATCATGATCTCAAAATGGAGAAAGGCAAATAGCTTTGCATCATTAGGTCGTAATCTTTGGAACTGGGATTATTCGCCAAATGATGAAAAGAATAAAGAAGCGAGAGAACTTTTATCTCAAGCTAGAGATTTGTATTATGATTATGGAAATGAATATGGGTGGAATGATGATATCGTTTTTGAATTATTATGGATAAATAATACATGGGAATATTCCATTTTAGCTAGAAATTTTGCAATAATCTTATTGGGTTCAGACAATCAATCTTACAAGTCAATAGCGGCGGAAGTATATGACACAAGTACCAAGTTTATTATGCAAGAGTTTAGTAAATATATTGATAATGCTTGGTATTACGAATTGGATGAAGATGAAAGGAAAGACGAGGAACTTGTTGAAAATGCACGGATGGATGCTATTGATTCCATGTTTACCAATAATATCCCATATGAATCACGGAAATATGTGTATATTGGTCGTAACATACAGCAGATTGCAGGAACATATCAACTTTATGACAGAGAAAGAATAATCAACTGGATTTTCACTCTTGACCAACTTCCGCCAGATATGGTTTTCCCATCATTAAGCCGTCCGCAGTCAGGGCTTTATATGGCACATCCTGTTTTGACAGACCACTATTATCCAATGAAAAGTGCTGAAGAAGCATTGTTTATGGAAAAGGTAAGGGAATTTTGTTGGTTTGTGCAATGCTTGGGTGCAACAAGGGTTTCTTTCCATTCCAACAAAGGCTTGTCGGTCTCGCAAGGAATGGGCTCAACAATGAACGTCGAAGCGCAAGTTGGGATAAAAGCTGTCAATATTGGTGGCGGATACAGTAATACGATGAGACAAGACAATGCCTATACTTCCAACCAACAAGTGGAACTTGTCCAAAACTTCGCTCCGAAAAAGAAAGCCTATTGTCCCGATGATTTGATTTGGCTTGATTCTGATCCAGCATGGAAAATGCTGCTCAAACAAAGACTTGAGGGTGGCATTATGGAATACACCTATAAGATTTCATCTTCTGAAACTTGCCAAATGTCAACAAATGAGATGGAATCAGTGAAAGCAAATTTTGAGTATATGATGATTAAAGCCAATGGCAGTTATGATGTTAGCACTGATAAGACTTTCAGTAGCAACGAAGAAACCGAATGGTCAATTCATGTTGAGTTCGCACCATTGGAAGAATTAACAGAAGAGCCAAACAAAACAAAATCAGATAATAATCAAAGCGAAACGACCATGAACGATTACGAAAAAATGGACGGAACCATGAGCCTCACAAAAGAACAAGTTAGAGAATATAACACAAGAGCCGATAACTCTTTTTCTATGGTAATAAGTGATGTGAGGCAATTGGAGAATTATCCAGAAAAGCCTGTAGCACTTGGTCGTATATGGTCGGGAAACATTGATACAGATAAAGATAATCATATTGTAATTGTAGATAATGATGGAGGGTTCTTGAAAGCCGAGGTTTTCGGAGTATTCATGTTCAATAAAATCCTGAAAGATGCAGAATGTGGTGATGCCTGTGGTATTATTATAGATGGCGTGGGGTTTGATGATTTAGCAGTTGGCTCAACAATCTATCTTGCATCTGAACATGAAAGTTTACAAAGTGAACTTACTGAAGCCGAGCAAGAATATCTTGACATGGTAAAGGAATGTTTTGAAGACGGCGAAATTGGTAGCCGCGAACGCAAACTGCTTGACAAGATTCGTATAAAAAACGGCATTTCAGAGGAAAGAGCCAAAGAGTTGGAATCAACTTTAACCGTTCCGCAATTAACCGATGATGAAAAGGAATATCTTGAAGCCTATAAGGATGCTTGCGAGGACGGCAAAGTGTCTGATAAACAACGCCGATTGTTGGAAAAGTTGAGAGTTATGTATGGTATTTCTGAGGAGAGGGCAAAGCTATTGGAAAACATTTGATATTCAACATTATGTGAAAAAGCCTCTTCAACTTTAACCCGCCAGCCTACCGATTATTCACGGTTACAAAGAAGGTTGTTATACTGTATGGCTGGTTGTGAGTCTAATAATGCGACAGAACGGTTGTGTCAAAATGGCAGCTTTTATAATGACATATTTGACTTTTAAGTCGCACCGTATTTATAATAAAAAAGCATATTAATATATTCATTATCATTGTATTAATAAGTTTTATCAATATTGTTTTTGTTTGGGTATTATTGACAATTTGGCAGTTTTGATTAATTGGCAAGAGATTTGATAAGACATTAACATCCGATGAAAATTCAAGCCGAGAGTCTATCGGCAGGAGGGTTGGAAGGAAATCTATTCAACTTTTGGAAGCGGGACTAATAATAAACAACTTTATAATTATGTCAAAATTCAACAAAAAGAACCCAAGCAAAAATACGGGTAACCTATGGACTACTATGGTCGATACCATGAAATCGGGTAATCCTGTTGTGGTAAAGGGCGTGGTTGCTGTAGGTATTGTTATGATGGTTGTAACTGCAACTTGCACAATCGGCCAACTTTTCAAATGAACCGAGTAATGTTGTTGGATATTTCGCCCCCAACAATGATTTAACAACTCATTATCACCATCACTGGTAAAGAGGAATCCGACTCAAGGTTTTTATTAGCCTCACGCGGATTCCTCAATATTATTAACTATAATCTACTATAACTCTACTACAATCCCAAAGCGCATTTCCCATTGGCGTAGTTTTGCAGCGTAAGTAAAACGCCACATTATGGGAAATGCATTCGCAAAATCAGAAATCGAAGTAATCAAAGCGCAAGAAGCCGAAAAGAAAAGCAGTTTGGGGAAGTATTTGAACAAGCACATTGCTCCTGGGCATGTGTATGTCGTCGAACAAATCCCCAACTTGATGGCATCTTGTCTTTACCATATCAGCAAACCCATGCTTGTGTTCTCTTCAAAAGCAATTGACGCTCAACTTCTTATGGAGGCGGCAGAAAGCGAAGCCAACGCCCATTCTTCAAAATCAGGAAAGAACGATCCAAATGGTTTTTCCAATGATATAATCATCGGAAAGAAGCTAAGTGAATTGGAAAAGAGGCCGATTTGGATTGACGACAGCGAGAACCTTATGGCGATGAATCTGTATGCCCGCTGCCTAAAACTGAGGATGGAGCATAACCTACAGGTTGTTGTGATGGACGATTATCGCTTCCTGCTTGATGATTTCTTTCAGGAAATCCCTGACGAACTGAAGCTAACCATGCTTCAGAGTCTTTCGGAAAAACTAGGAATCGCTATCATCGCTCAAAAGTGTCCGATAGATGAAACCATAGAAGTGGGGAGCAAAAACAACACTTTGATTTTCCATAACAAGTGGTGGGATGATACACCAAAAAGCGAACAAGAAACGGGGTCTGGTTCAATCTTTGACTATTGGGAATCATGAAAAACAAAAACCCCTTCTGGATGAAATTAGACTGGCGTGGTGCCCGTCCGCTCACGCTCCGCGAACTCATCATGAAAACCTATTTTGAGTCGATGATGGACATTATCATCGACTTTGACCCCAAAATGACCAACCAGGCAGCGGCCTATTTGAGAGCTTGCGAGTGCATCAGGGACATGAAAGTGAAATACAATCCGGAAGAGATTCTTGCGAAATACGAATACGACATGCCTTTCATCTCTATATTGGAGGGACAGCGTTGGAGCGAGTGGCTGGGAAGTCCTGTGAGGAGAGCCAAAGACCTCAAATGCACCGACACCGAATTGGCCGCCCATTGCCTTTGGCATTTGACCTTCTACGGCTACACGCCAAAAGAACAAAGAGAAATCGCCGACCGTGAGAATGAAGAGTTGGAAAAAGAAATGCGGAACGATGAGTTGTGTTTGTGCGACGACATCTATACTGACGAGGAAATCAAGGAGTTTGCTTTGAGCGGATTATCAAGGGTCAGGGATGAAGTGTTGGAAAGGCTGTTCACTCCCGAAGAAATCGTCGAAATCAAGAAACGCCGCAAGGCTCATGTCGACGCTGAAAACGCAAGGAGGGATGCTGCCGATGAGGAGGAAAGGAAACAATTGGAGCAAGACGCAGCATTGAAGTTGGAATTGAGGAAGAAGGCCGAGGAAGAGAGACGGAGGGAGTGGTATCGCAAATGGAGGAGAAGCAGGCAACGAAACAAACTTAAAAAGCGATGAGGAAATCAAATTAATTCCACAACACTGAAAAAAATCAGCAAATTAGTTGTGGAGAACGGAAAAAGTTGTTTATCTTTGCAGCGTCAGAAATGACTAATCCGGTATTTTCCGTGTGGGAGTAAGACTACACCGCCCCTGCTCCAAAATTAAAGGATGGAGACCAACAACGGCCTCCATTTTTTATTTCCCGAATTCCTTACGGAACTTCCTGACGAAATCCTTTTGCAAAACAAAGTTCCGCTTTATGGAAAGCGAAACCTTCCCCTTGAAAATGAGTACCTCCAACGCTTGGGCGTTTTGCTCAAAATAACTCTTGATCTGAACGGCTAACAGACCTCCATTGTAACGAGTAGTCATGTTCAATAGCACATGGTTCGACTGGCTTGTTGAATCCGTCAACCGATTCGAAGCCGATGAACTTCCTTGTATGATCTTTAGCTCATACATTCTATAAACGCCTTTTCGTTCGAAGATGAAATCCGCCGTGTTTATCCCACTCGGATTAGGAAGAATATAAACCTTGTAACCATGCGAAACAGCCTTATGGGCAGCGTTAAGCAGGTTGCTGTAATCGTCTTCGCTTTCACTGCCTACAGAATAGATATCAACCTCATTCTCAATAGGATGAAAATCGCCCATACGGGCAATCCGTTCCACCTGATGGGAATAGTCGGCTCCTTTCAGGGTGTGAAGTTTGGCAAGTTCTGCTGCAATGTCGCTCATGGTTGGTTTTATTCGGCCCAAAGTTATGAAAAACAATGTTTGTTTTGGTGTAGTTCTCAAACAAATGACATATTCCACTATAACTTTACTACAATCCCCAACCGCATTTGCAAGAGCGATATTTTTGTGTCCGTTATCAAAACAAATGCATAAAGTGTCAATAAACAATCGGGAAACGGCTTTTTTGTAATTTTGCACCTTGAAGATATATGCGGCGCTTATCGTGACCCGATTTGTGAAATGCTATTACAAACCCGTAAGCACTAAGGAATGTCCGAACACTGGGAAATATACGCCGATTGGAATCCGTGGCACGGTTGCACCAAAATCAGCCCTGGGTGCAAATACTGCTACGTTTACCGTCAGGATGAGATGTACGGCAGCGAGATTTCGAGCAGTGAGTGCCGCAAGACGGGCAATTTCAACCTACCGATGAAGAAGAAACGCGACAAGTCGTGGAAGATTGAGAGCGGCAAGATTGTCTTCACTTGTTTCACCTCCGATTTCCTCCTGAAAGACGCGGACAAATGGCGACCTGAATGCTGGAGGATGATGAAGCAACGGAGCGACCTCTGGTTCTTTTTCTTCACCAAACGCATCGACCGCTTCATGGAATGTGTGCCCGACGACTGGGGCGAGGGCTATGACAATGTCATTGTGGGATGCACGGTGGAAAACCAGGAAATGGCCAGCTATCGTTTGCCCATTTTTCTGTCCCTTCCCATCAAGCATAAAAGCATCATCGTTTCACCCATTCTCACCGCCGTAGACCTTACTCCTTATCTGAATGAAACGATTGAGGAAGTGTCGGTTGGCGGAGAGTCGGGAGTGAATGCAAGGCCATGTGATTACGACTGGATACTTGATATCAGGAAGCAATGCGTTTCAAAAGACGTTCCTTTTCGCTTTCACCAGACAGGTGCCCATTTCATCAAGGACGGAAAAATGTTCCGTGTTCCACGATGCTACCAACTCAGTCAAGCCCACAAGGCCAACATCGACTACAAGATTGGCAACTACCTTGTCCCGGAAAAGGTGAAATTCGAATGGAAAGACAGTGATTATCACGATTGATTAAATATGAACGCAATCTTATACATACACGGAAAAGACGGAAGTGCCTCTGAAAGCGAGCATTACAAGCCTCTGTTTCCAGATTGTAAAGTCATGGGGCTGGACTATCAGACTTTTACCCCATGGGAGACAAGGATTGAAATACACAAAGCCGTTGAGGAACTGAAAACCAAACATGAAGACATCATCCTGATAGCCAACAGCATCGGGGCTTTCTTCTGCTTGAACGCGAACATTGACAGTATGATTCAGAAGGCTTATTTCATTTCACCTGTGGTTGACATGGAGAAGTTAAATGGCATTGAATTGACAGGAGAATGGCTTCGCTATGTCAAGAATCATCCCATTAAATGGAACGCACCGACACATATTCTGTATGGAAGCAACGACAACCTGATTTCGTTCGATACCGTTAGCGACTTTGCAAAAAAGCACAAGGCCTCCCTAACCGTGATGGAAGGTGGCGAACATTGGTTTCACACGGAAGAGCAGATGCGGTTCTTGGATGAATGGATTAGGAAATGCGAGACGAATGAGTCAATCCTTCTCTTGTATTAAAAACAAAAACCCGCTGAGGCGGGTTTTTCCATTGATTCCGTGGAGATTACCGGACTCGAACCGGCCACCTTCAGATTGCGAACCTGACGCTCTACCAGATGAGCTAAATCCCCCAATCGCGGCTGCAAAAATACAACAAAATCGAATATACCGACCTAATTTGATTCAAAATTATCCATTTAGATTCCAAATTCGTCACATTTGTCGAGGATACTTTGCAGGCTTTTGAAAATAAGTGTATTTTTGCCGTTCCGTTTTCACGGATTGAAGACTAATCAAATCAATACTACTATGAATATCGAAGAATATATCGTTTTTAGGGTCAACGCACTGCTTCATGCCCACGACGCCAAAATCTTGATGCGCTTGGAAGGCGGCATGAGCAATTATACATACGTCGTTGAGTGTCAAGGCAAAAAATACACCTACCGCGTGCCGGGAAAGTTCGCCGAAAGGTTCGTCGACCGCGACGAGGAATGGGCCAACATCCAGGAAGTGGACCGCTTGGGACTGAACAACGTGACGACCTACGTGGAAATCCGCTCAGGCGAGAAGTTGGCTGAGTACGTGGAAGGCACCATCATGAGCACTACCGATGTGGTTTCCTACAACGAAATGTCGGTGAAAGCATTGAAGAAAATCCACGGCAGCGACTTGAAATTCAACGATTACAACGCTTTTGGCCGTCTCGATACTTACCAAAACTATTGCATAGAGATGGGTTTCACACACCCTCAAGAATATCTCGATCTCCGTAACAAGTTGGAAGAGTTGCGCAAGCAATACGTCAGCGTGCCAATGGTGCCCTGTCATTGCGACTACCAACCTACCAACCTCGTCATCAGCGGGGATAAGCTGTATGTGCTGGATTGGGAGTTTGCTGGCATGAACGATCCGTTCTACGACATCGCTTGCTACGGCAATGCGGGTTTTGATAAGGCGCTTTCTCTGCTTGAAGCATACGTAGGCCACAAACCGACTGAGGAAGAATTGAAGCGTCTCTATTTCCACCGCGCTTTCCAGTGCCTGCAATGGTACAACGTGGCTATCTTCAAGGACAGAGTTGGCCTGAGTAAAGACTTGAACATGGATTTCAATGCCGTGGCGTTGATGTTTTTGGGTATGGCGAAAGATTTGTTGGAGAATTACGACAATCTTTAGCAGGTTTTAGAAGGCTTGTCTTCCTATGTAAGTAATCACAGACCTCAGAAGGCATGTCATTCCAAGGTAGAATGGTGCGTGAGGATGGAATCTATGCTTTCTGAGGCCACCTGAAAGGTAATTGCTTCTCCACGCCACCGCCCATAGATTCCTTGCTACCCACACATACCAACACACGGAATGACATGGTCGGCTAGTTTTACACCACAAAGGGCACGAACCTCTGTTGGTATGACGTGAGAGACTGGAATTTTCAATACAAGAAGTCAGCTGCAGTGAAGCCGCCGAAATCCCCATCCAAACCCAAGTCGGCTTTGGCTTCGTCGGAGAGCATGTCAATGCTCCAAACAGGGTCAAAGGTGAGTTCCACATCGACATTCTTTACGCCCATGATGGCCTGCACGCGCTGCTTCACCTCAGCAGGCAAAGTCTCCGCCACGGGACAATTGGGGGCCGTCACGGTCATCACAATCTTCACGTTGCCTTCTTCATCGACCTCAACACCGTATATCAGGTGCAGCGTCCAAATGTCGACGGGAATCTCTGGGTCGTAGATGGTCTTCAGAACCGAGATAACGGTATCTTTCAAGGTGTTGGTTTCTTCCTGTGTCATGCTTGTCCCTCCTTCAATTTAAAAGCCTCTGCATAGAGCAGCATCTGTTTCAACATAGCCAATAGGCCGTTGGAACGTGTTGGGCTCAAATGCTCCTTCAGCCCGATTTCGTCCAAAAAGCCCAAGTCGGCGGCCAAAATATCCTCCGGAGTTTGACCTGAGAACACCTTGATTAATAGGTTGACGATGCCCTTGGTGATAACCGCGTCGCTGTCGGCGGTGTAATATACCTTGTCGTCTTTCAACTCAGCGTTGAGCCACACACGCGACTGGCAGCCATTGATAAGGTGAGCCTCGTCACGGTATTTGTCGTCGATAATCGGGCACTCCTTCCCCATCTCGATGAGCATGGCGTAGCGGTCCATCCAGTCGTCAAACATGGAGAAATCCTCCACTATGGAATCTTGTATTTCCTTGATTGTCATTTTCTTTTTAACAAAAAAGCGGAGAACATTTGTTCTCCGCTTTATCTTAAAAACCAGTTATTTAGTAGACGAGGAATTTCACACTGGAGGTACGGCTACCCTCACTTAGGCGGAGGATATAGGAACCCGTGCTCAACTCGCTTGTATTTACTGTGATTTCGTAAGAACCCTTTGCCATGCGGCCCAAGTTCTGATCCATCACCAAACGGCCCATCATGTCATAAACTTGATAATTGACATTCTGGTTGCCAATCACATCAAATTTGACGTTTGCTTGAGTGTGAACGGGATTCGGATAGATACTCACCGTCATTTCGGCCACTTCGTTCTGAGCTTCCGGAATGTCAGTACCAGAAACCAACTTGTAGTTCTCGCAACGGAACACGCCCTTGCCATAAGTGGCAGCATAAATGATACCTGTGTTGCAAACACCAGGATACAGGTTAACAATCGTATCTTCGGGGCTCATAAGGACAACTTGTTGATCTGCATGGTTGAGAAGTTGCTGCTTCAGTTCCATGACCGGCACTTCGCCCAGCATGTGAGAGTCGGCGACCCAGTTGACATTATCAATGCTCTTGGTCCTGTAAATGCCACGCTCGGTACCGAGAATGACATGACCCGTCGACATTTCAATCACAGACGAGTATACCGGCATCTTGGGCAGGTAGGCCTGCTTGGAAGTGAAAGTAGGAGCATCGGAAAGAGCATTGGTCGAATAATACACATAGTTCTCATTGCCATAGTTGCCCAAGGTGACGATAACCTTATTGGCATCGCGCGGGTCAACAGCCACCGAAGTGACGCATTGTCCGTCGATAGGCAATTCAACAGCGATGGTGGTCACTTGGAAGTCGTCGCCAGTGATAGAACCAGTAGCGTCATCAACAACGGTATTCAGGTTGGAAAGGCGATACAAGTTACCTTCTTTGGTTCCTACCCAAAGATGGTCACCGTCAGCGGACATGCCAAAGCTCAAAGGCTCACCCACAAAACCGCTGTTGGCCTTGTTGGCCACGCAATACCATGTAGGAGCCGACGCGAAACGCAAAGGAGTGCGCGTGACATAAACCGCATTGGTGAAAGCCACATAAAGACGTGAGCTGATGGGATCGTGAATGTCAATGGAATCGCCCGCGGCCAAGGATGCGGTCAACGTGTAATCAAACGGATAGCGGTTGTTGCTCATGCATTGCACTATGGTACCAGCATGCATCGTATGCGTGGTAGTGTTCTTGATCCAAACCGTATCAAGATTGGCTTCATCGTCAAAGTCTTCGAACAGAAGGATAGGCAGACGGAAAGAAGAAGAGCTGATGCTCAAATTCTCAAGGAAGTTGGTGGAAACCCAGTCTTCACCTGCTGTTTCAGAACGTGACACCGTAGGAGTACCATCATTCTTATAAGTGACAAAAATAGTATTGGAGTTGATGGCAGAGATAGCACAAGGACCAGCTTGAGCGGATTCGTTATACGCACCTAGGTTATAGCCCGACGGGTTAATCCATTCTGCATAACCCATCGTGTTTGTATTGGGTTCACCTTCGATGAGCACTGTACCGTGGTCAAGACCAGCGGCAAGAATGCGTGTGTTCGATCCCGAAACACCAACACTGAACATACGAGTAGTGATGTAATTTCTGTTGCAATTGCTGAAACTGAAAACACCGCTATTGATGGTAGCCTTGTAGATACCACCGTCTGTGCCAATGTAGCATTCCTTGGTATTCTTGGGGTTGAACGTCATAGCGTGAAGTCCGACATGGAGATAGGTCGACAAATAATAAGCGCTGCTTGCTCCGTTGGTAACTTGTTCTGTGATGAAGTAACCTTCCTGGTTCGCAGGTTTTTGCAGCTTCCATAAATTGTAGCCCAACAAATAAACAATGCCACTCGAAGTGGGATCAACGACCAAGCCGTGGTTGTAGAGGCCATAGCCTTCATACACATTGTGACCGTAACCAGAGCTGACAGCAGGAAGTGCCATCTTCCAAGTTTGACCCTTGTTGTAGGACACATAAAGTCCAGTATGAGTACCATCGGCAGCAATCACTGCGGCATAAATTATATTGGCATCCGAAGGTGCAACAGCAATATCAAGCAAACCAGCAGCAGTAGGAAGGGCAATGATGTTGTTGTCGTCATCATACTGGATGCTTGCATCTGAATGGCAAACGAGGTTGCCTACCGTGCCGACATAAATCTTACCTAATGAAGAAACGACAAGATTATTATCAGCAGTAACCTTAACTTGAGCGCAAGCATCTTCCAGAGCGGTGCCCCAAGTGATGCCTTTGTCGTTGGAATACTTCAAACCGCCGTTTGTAGCTGCCACCAACATATTGCCAGCCAAAGCGAGGTCGTTGACGAAAGCCCAACCTTCACTGTCATCGTTTGCGGCAGGAACAGTAGCATCGAGTGGGACGATAACGTCATTGGAGTTGATTTTGTAGATACCGCCACCCACGAAGCTGTTGTCATAACCCTGCTGGCTCAGGCCGTTGTAATCAACTGCGCCGTTGCCGTCGCCAGTACCAACGTAGATGTTACCTTCGGCATCCTGTACCATTGAGCTTACCATCAAATCTTTGTTGCCCACTTGGTGCCATGTGATACCAAAATTGTAGGTTTTGTAAACGCCACCGCCTTTTGAGCCGATGTAAACAACACCATCCACTTTATTGTCGTAGATGATGGCAGTGGTCTGACCGCCCAGATTGTCAGGACCCATGCTGAGCCAATACAAAGTCTCATCGGGAGAATAGGGACCGTCTTTCGATACGCTTTGCGTAGCTTTAAGCATCATGGCAGGATCAATCAGACCCGTGTGTTGGTTGACACGGAGTTCACTCATGAAACGTTCTGCCGTAGGAGTTCCTTGCGTGCGCGGAACATAGTGTCCGCCATTGTCAGCGATGGACATCGACTGACCTAAGATCATGATTACCAGTAGTAAACTGAAGGGTAAAAATCTCTTTTTCATATCACTATAATTTGATTAACTATCTGTTTGATAAACAATTTTACTATAGATTTCACACCATATTATTGAAATTATGGTCTGCAAATATAGGACATTCTCTCAAAGAAAATACAAAAAGAGGCAAAAAAAATGATTTTTTTCTCAAAATTTTCTTTTTTCAGCCACAAATCCGTCAAAATGGGAGCATGGTTTCGGCTTGCAACCAACCAACGCTGCCGTTCGCAATCTTGATTTTGTTCCATCCGTCGGCTTGGTCAAGAATCTGCACTTTGGTACCTTCATGGAGCACAAACAAGTCGACACTGACCTCGTTGGGCGTACTTTTCACGGTCACGGTGGGCGTCATGATGATGGCTTGGTCTTCCGTCAGTGAAGCACGTTTCTGCTGCGAGGCGAAAACCACCGACAGCGCCAACAAAAGCATAAAGAGAATGCCAACAAAGAAACCCAACTTCCGCAAGCCCATGCGTCGCGAACGCAGAAACATGAAGGCCATAACAAGCAACAGAGCAAAAGCCACAAGCGAAAGCACCGTCCATTGCTGACCGGACAAGGCATTGCCCAATCCCTTCCAGCCCTTGACAATGAACGACTGCGGCACTTCTTCAATCTTGTCGACGATGGCAAGGTTGGCGATAGCGAGATTGGTTTTCACGTCCTCATTGCTCGGGTCGAGTTTGAGGGCCTTCTCGTAATAGTATATCGCCATGGGGTATTCGCGCATCTTGTAATAGGTGTTACCCATGTTGAGATACAGCAGTGCCGATTCAAGGTCGGCAGCAGTGATACGGTTGTAGAGCATCAAAGCCGAGTCGTAACTGCCTGCGTTGTAGGCCGCATTAGCCTGTTCAAACCATTGTTGAGCTTCCTGCTGTGCCTTCGCTCCCATCGAGACGGCCAACAGCAACGACATCAATATTAATAAGGTGTATCGTCTCATCTTTTTTCCCTTTCCTCTTTACAAAACTTTTTCCGCTTTGGTGATTACTTCAATGCCTTTCTGGTAGAGATCGCCCATCTTCTCCTCCGCGCTTCCTGGGGCGAATCGGGCAAACTCGCAACTGTTCAGTGTATCAATGAATTGGTTCGTGAGGTCATCTGGGACGTTCTTCTCTTTCATGGCCTCGCTCACTGTATCCATCGAAAGCTTCGAGCGCTCAATGCCTAACTTGTCGGAAATGTAGCCCCACAAGGCTTGCGACATTTCGATGTAGAAGTTATCCTGGTCTTTCACTTTCAAATATTGCTCGGCCTTCTTGAGACGACCACGCGCCACTTTGGTAGCTTTCTTGTTGCGATTGGCCATGGTGTCCTGCTTCTGTTGCTCGTGTTTCTTGGAAACCAACAGCAAGACAATGAAAGCCAGCAACATGGCAAGCAAGATAACGAAATAGGCCGGTGTGCCAAAGAATACTGAATGCTTCGGCTTCAGTTGCGCTTTTCCAGTCATGATGTGGCGGATGTCGCTGCCCAAATACTTAATGCCCTCTTGGTTGGAGGCGTAGATGCTGCCATCGCCTTCCTCGCCACTGCCCTTCTCCACATGGATGCTGTAGGCTTCAGACTGTATGGTCGAATAGGTGCCATTGGCCGGATTGAAGAAGCTGAACTCCACAGGAGCAAGGTTGAAGTTGCCCGCCCTACGCGGAATGACCAAATACTCGGCTTTTTTCGTTCCCGATAAGCCTTGTGCAGTGACATTAGGTGAAACGGTGATTTTCGGATCATAGACCTCGAAATCAGGCGGAAACACAGGCGCAGGCATTTGGAGCAACTCAATGTTGCCGCTACCCACGACAGTGAGTGTAAGCGTGAAGGCTTCGTTGGTCTTCAACTCAGTCTTGTCGATGTCGGACCTGAAGTTGTAGTTGCCCACCGCACCTGCAAAGCTGTCAGGCTTTTGGTTGGCAGGCAGACTCTTCACGTCGACGGTGAGGGTGTTGGTGGACAACTCCTTCTTCACGTTGACGATGTTGCGGTTGAAGAACGGGTCGTTGAAGAAGATGTCGAAGGGATCGTTGCTCTGACGGCGGTTGCTTTCCGTCCTGACCTGCGCAATACACTCGATGCTCATCGGATCGAGGGTCAAGGCACCACTGCGCTGCGGCACCACGATAACTTTTTGGATTTCGGCCACCGTGTATTCCACACCGTTGACGTATTCCGAAGTCTGGCGCAAGGAGCCGCTGTTGTCAGAGATGTCCTTGGTCCAAAAGCCGGCGTATGACGGCATTTTGTCCACTGACAGCGACGACACAGGGACTTTGGTGTAGAGCTTGTAGGTCAGCACCATCTGCTCACCAACATATAGCGTTCTCTTGGAAGGTATTACCTTGAGGAACAGATCTTTGCCGCTCACTTGCGGGTCGTTTGTGTTTGTGGATGAGCTGCTTTGGCTTGTGTTGCCGCCCGATGCTCCACTCGATGCATTGGCATGGCTGCCGTCATCGGGAAGCACTTGAATATCAAAAGGTTCACTGGAGATTTTGTCGCCCTTCACCGTCAGCGAAGCCGACCCAACATGGAAGGTGCCTTCCTTGTAGGCCTGCAAAGCAAAGGTGTAGGTGCATTTAACCGTGTGTGACATCGAGCCGTTCACCATCGAAAAACTGGAACTCGTCGAGGTGAAGGGGCCGCCCACCACGGTAAAACCTTCAAACGATGGCGCACTGAAATTCTTGCCCTCTGCGTTGGCCTCGAAAACCACCTGAAAACGTTCACCTACAGCGACTTGCTTCTTTGCGGAAACGGTGAGTGTGGGGGTGTCTTGCGCCCGCATGGTCATGGGTGCGACACATACGATGAACAATAATAAAGCGAATATCTTCTTCATGGATTCGTTGTTTTCGGGTTGCAAAAATACAATTTTTAGGCGGACGCAAGCATTGCGTCCCTACATTACCAATCCTTGTCGGATTTTTTCTTGGGTTGCTGGCGAACCTTCTGCTCATTAACCTTCTCCATCGTCTGTTTCTCCTGATTCTCAAGGGCATCCAACATGCGCTGCGCGTCTTCCTTCGACATTTCCTGACTTTGTTGCTGCTGTTGTTGTTGGTTCTGCTGCTGATCCTGATTCTGTTGGTCTTGTTGTTGGTCCTGCTGGTCTTGTTGATCTTGTTGCTGGTCTTGGTTTTGCTGCTGTTGCTGCTGGTCCTGACCTTCGCTCTTCTCAAAGATCGCCGAAACCTCCACGTCAAAGTCAGGCATGGTGAAAAAATTGCCCAAAGGCTGCACCTTTATTGCGGTGTCGCCCACCTGATAGATGACATATTCCTTGAACTGGTAGCCTGGCTCAGGCGCATTACGCAAGGCAACCGTCTCGCGACGTGTAGCTTCGGAAACATCCAAAAGCACGTGGCCGCCTTCGATGGTCGTGTCGGCTTCAACTTTGTAATAATCGGTAGCTTCGACGAATGAGGCCTTCACAGTGACGTCGGATTCAATCATCTGGAAGACATTGTCATCGCTCATGGGTGCGGATTCGGTGGCGTCCTTGTCGCTGACCACACGAAGCTCGCCCAACTGGAAACCTTTGTCTGGCTTCACAATGATACCAATGTTCTGTCCAGGTTTGGCCAAGCTGTCGGTGACGGAAATCGTACCATTGGAAACGCTGTCGATGCTGACTTTCAGCGCAGTGCGGAAGGTGGCCGTCACCGTCACGTCGAAGTCAGGCATTTGGAACACGGTATCTTTGACTGGCACTGTATCGTTGCGGCTACCTGTCTTATACACCGTGAACTTGTCCACCATATAGCCGTCCTCACCTATGCCTTTCAAAACAACTTGCTGGCCTTCAATGGCTTTTGTCTTGTCGGCGCGCACCGTGCCGTTCTTGATGTTCTTTTCAATCTCGATCTTGTGCGCCTGCTTAAACTCAGCCGACACCAAAACATCAAACTTGGGCATGACGAAACTGTTGCCACTCACATCGACACGCACCTCCTGATTGTCGGCACGAACCACGATATAAGACGACAGCGCATAGTTGTCATCTGCCTTCGAAGAAAGCATAACACGCTGACCATTAAAGGCTTCCGTTTCGCTCGCCTCTACCCTGCCATGTTCTGGCTGTACCACCCAAATCTTGCTTTTCACCAAATGGGCACGGCAATATTCGAGGTTGTAGAGAGCGTTCTCATTGTCGGGATTCAGTTTCAGCGACACCTTATATATATTAAAGGCATCGTAAAACTTGCCCTGTTCGAGGAGGCAGTTGCCCATGTTATAGACCGCATTCGACTTCAGCTTAGCATCGGGCGACATCTCGACCACCTTTTGGAAGGCTTCGTAGGCCGCATCATAATTTTGCTGCGCAAAAAGCGCGTCGCCAAGGTTGAACTGCGCGTTGGCGTTGTTGGGTCGCGCTTCCAAAGCTTTCTTGTAATTGACCTCCGCCTCAGTAAAGTTCGACTTCTTGTATTGGCGGTTGCCTTTCCGTATCAATTTCTCGTCAGTCTGTGCTGTTGCCGAGACGACAGAAAGAACCAACGCAATGGCTGTCAGATATTTACAAAACGTTTTCATGCTTTTTTCTCAAAAATGTTAAACTTCCTCTCCCACTCGCGTTTGCCCGACGAGATGAAAATCTCAACCAGCAAGAGGATGATGGCGAATGCCACAAACCATTGGAACTGATCGTCGTAGTCGGTGAAGACCTTAGCTTCGATTTCCGACTTGTCCAATTTCGCGATGTCGCTGTAAATCTTCTCCAAACCCACGTTGGAGTTACTGGCGCGGACATAAATTCCGTTGCCTGCAGCGGCGATTTTTTGCAGCATCTGCTCATCGAGGCGCGTGATGATGGTGTTGCCGTTCTTGTCCTTGCGGTAGCCCGTCTGTTGTCCGTACTTGTTGTATTCCGGAATCGGGGCGCCCTCGACCAAACCCATGCCGATGGTATAGATACGGATGCCTTGTTTGGCCGCTTCCTGCGCTGCTTTCACGGCAGCATCGTTTTCATGGTCTTCGCCGTCGGAGATGATGACGATGGCCTTGCTGTGTTCCTCGTCGGAGAACGACTTGACAGCCAAGTTGATAGCCTCGGCAATGGCTGTACCTTGCGAAGCGACGAGGCTGGTGTTCACTGTCGAGAGGAACATCTTCGCCGCCGAATAGTCGGTGGTGATGGGCAGTTGCACAAAAGCCTTATCAGCAAACACGATGACCCCGATGCGGTCGCCTTTCAATTCGTTGATAAGCTTGTTGATGGCTTGCTTGGAGCGTTCGAGACGGCTCGGCACAATGTCCTCGGCATTCATCGAATTGGAAACGTCAACGGCCAAATAGAGGTCTATGCCCTCTCGCTTCACCTCTTCCATCTTGCTGCCACTCTGCAAGTTGGCCAAAGCCAAAATCAGCGAGGCCACTATCAGCAGGAAGACGACAAACTTGAAATTAGCGCGGCGATTGGAATGGCTTGGCACCAGATAATCGCGCATCCCGATTTGGGCGAAACGCTCAAAACGACGCTTTTGCCCAACGCGGAACAGGATATAAATAATGACTAATACTGGTATGACTATCAACCAATAAAGGTACTCAGGATGTTCAAATCGCAATACGTTTTCCATGACTTCAATCGGTTAAAGTTCTGAAAATAGTCTTACGCAACAGGAATTCGAGTAGCAACAAGGCCAAAGCCCATGCCACCAACGGATAAAACTCCTCGTGAAGGCGGCGGAACTCCGTCACTTCGATTTTGGAGCGTTCCAACTTGTCGATTTCCTGAAAAACTTCGTCCAGCTTTTGGTTGGAAGTGGCGCGGAAATACTTGCCGCCCGACATGTTGGCGATTTGCGTGAGCAGTTTTTCGTCAATCTCAACCTTCACTTGCTGGATTTGTGTGCCGAAAGGTGTTTGAACAGGATAAGGTGCTGTACCATAAGTACCTACGCCAATCGTATAAACGCGGATACCGAACAACTTGGCCATCTCGCCCGCCGTATAGGGGTCAACCGAACCTGCTGTGTTGAGGCCATCGGTAAGCAAAATAATGACCTTTGAAATAGCTTCGCTGTCCTTGAGTCGGCTGATGGCCGTGGCCAATCCGTCGCCGATGGCGGTGCCGTCCTCGATGAGGCCGTTTTTCATCTCAGCCAGCATGTTGAGCATCACGCCGTGGTCGGTGGTCAGCGGTACTTGCGTAAAGGTCTCGCCAGAAAAGATGACCAAACCCATGCGGTCGCCTGGACGACCTTTCACGAAATCGGAAGCGAGGTTTTTGGCGGCAGTGAGGCGGTCGGGCTTGAGGTCGCGGGCCAGCATGGAACCCGACACGTCCATCGCCATCACGATGTCAATGCCTTCAATGTTGGAGGTCGAGTTGGTCGAAGAGCTTTGCGGACGCGCCAAGGCCACGATAAGTAGCGCCATAGCTGCGATCTTCAAGACAAAAAGCAGGTGACGCAGGTAGGCCTTCCACGTCTTGGGCAGTTGCGTGAAACCCTTCATGTCGGAGAAGCGCACTGAAGCTTCCTGCTTCTTGTGACGCAACACATACCAAAGGATGGCAAGCGGCACCAACAACAAGAGCCACAGCAGTTTAGGATTCGCAAATTCAATGTTTTCAAACATGGTTGGCAGCCTCCTTTCCTTCCGCTTCAGCCAGTTTCAAGTTCCTTTGCTGGGTCTCTTCCTTGGCCTTCATGTCCTGATAATGGGCATAGCTCTCGTTTACGAAGTCTGTCATGTTGTTCATGGCAATGTCGTTTTCAAGGTTACTCGCATTGTATTTCGCAAACTTCACCAAATCAGCGATTTCCATCGTATCTTTGAGCTTGTTGTAAGCCTCCGTCGAGAAACGCAGCGGCTTGATTTCCTCCAAGATGTCATCGGTGGTCATTTCGACCGCATTCACGCCAAACTGTCCCTCGATGTACTCGCGGGCGATATCGGTCAGCATGGAGAAATACTCCTTCACCTTACCCGATTGCCAAAGCTTTTGTTGGCGCAAGTTTTCGAGGTCGTTGATGGCCTTAGTGTAAGGCGGAATCACAGGGCCTTTGATGATGTTGCCGTCTGCATCGATTTTCGGCTTGCGGCGCTTGACGAAGAGCCAGATGCCGAGACCCACCAGCACAGCAAGCAAGGCGACCAAAATCCACGGAAACACCTCTTTCATACGTATGGGTGCGGCAATCGGCTCCACGATGGGCTTATAAGGCTGCAAAGTATCCACAACCATCGTAGTAGCATATAAATCAATGGGTTCCGTGAAAGCTTTCAGGCGCATCGGGTCGTCAAACGACTTGGCGTATGTAAGACCCACGGCGGGCAACTGGATTTGGCCCGTGTCGAAAGTCATTAACGTAAGTTGCTGCTGCACAATGACATTGCTGTCCGCATCGGCGGTACGCTCCACATTGCCGCGTTTGATGATGTCGATTTGCTCCGACAACGTGTCCGTCATAAAATCATTCCATTCCACAAACCAACCGTAAGGCACTTTCAGGCTCAAATCGAGCGTGAAAGGCTTGCCTACTTGCACTTTTGTGTCGCTGACTTTGCCTTCCACCTCCACTTGTTGCGCCTTGAAATGGCCACACAAGGCAAATATCGCCATCAAAAACAAAATGGTTTTCTTCATCTTCTTGCCTCCCTTTTCTTGAAGAGTTGCATCAAAGGTTTTACATAGTCTTCATCGGTGTAAATCAACGAGTTGTCGATGCCGTGTTTGGTAAATTCGCGGTTGAGTTCCGCCGATTTGTACTGAATCATTTGGCGGTAGGCTTCGTTCCATGCGCGGCTTGAGGTGTCCACCCAGCGTTCCTTGCCCGTCTCCGAGTCGCGGAACTTCACCAAACCCACCTTCGGGATGTCCATCTCGCGGCGGTCTGTGATGCGCAACGCGACCAAGTCATGCTTGTTGGCACAAATCTGCATCTCCTTCTCGAAGCTCTTGTCTGTCATGAAGTCGGAAATAAGGAAGGCCGTGGTGCGGCGCTTGATGGCCGAAGTCAGGAAGCGCAAGCCTTCGCCGAGGTCGGTGCCTCGTTCCGTCGGCTCAAAATCAACGATCTCGCGGATGATACGCAAGATATGCGAACTGCCCTTCTTCGGCGGAATGAATTTCTCAATCTTGCTGCTGAAGAAAATGACGCCCACCTTGTCGTTGTTCTGGATGGCAGAAAACGCCAAAACTGCTGCCAATTCGGCAGTCAAGTCGCGCTTCGACTGCGTTTGCGAGCCGAAGTCATTGGAACCCGACACGTCGATGAGCAGCATCACCGTCATCTCACGCTCTTCCTCGAAAATCTTGACGAAAGGCTTGTTGAAACGGGCGGTGACGTTCCAGTCGATGTTGCGGATGTCGTCGCCGTACTCGTACTCTCGCACCTCGCTGAAGGTCATACCACGTCCTTTGAAGGCGCTGTGGTACTGCCCCGAAAAGATGTGGTTCGAGAGGCCCCGCGTCTTGATTTCGATTTTGCGGACTTTTTTGAATATTTCTGTTGATTCCATAAATAAATCAAACCATTACGATACGTTTTTGGCGGACGCACACGGTGCGTTATTTTAACGGGTGCACGCGGTGCGTCCCTACGATTACGGGACCTCGACGGTATTCAATATTTCGTTGATGATTTCTTCGGTCGTAATATTCTCAGCCTCAGCCTCGTAGGTCAAACCGATACGGTGACGCATCACATCAGGAGCCACAGCACGGATGTCCTCGGGAATGACGTAGCCACGGTGCTTGATGAAGGCATAGGCCTTGGCTGCCAACGCCAAATTGATGGTGGCACGCGGCGAGCCACCGTAGCTAATCATGTTGGCGAACTTCTTCAACTTATAATCAGAAGGATAACGCGAGGCGAAGACGATGTCGGTGATGTAATTCTCAATCTTCTCGTCAAGGTAAATCTCGCGGCACACCTCACGGGCGCGGATGATATCTTCTGGCTTCACCACAGCATTGATTTTCGCGCCAGCACTCGCAATGTTCTGACGCAGAATCAGTTTCTCCTCGTCCTTTTTGGGATAGTTGATGACCACCTTCAGCATGAAACGGTCCACCTGAGCCTCAGGCAGCGGATAGGTACCTTCCTGCTCAATGGGGTTTTGCGTGGCCATAACCAAGAATGGGTCAGGCAGTTGGAAGGTTTCGTCGCCGATAGTCACCTGATGCTCCTGCATGGCTTCAAGTAAAGCGCTCTGCACCTTGGCGGGCGAACGGTTGATTTCGTCGGCGAGGACAAAGTTGGCGAAGATGGGGCCTCGGCGCACCACAAACTCTTCCTTCTTCTGGCTGTAAATCAGCGTGCCGATGAGGTCGGCAGGCAGCAAATCAGGAGTAAATTGGATGCGGGCGAAGTCGGCATCAATGGCACTAGCCATCGACTTGATGGCCAAGGTCTTTGCCAGACCCGGTACACCTTCAAGCAGGATGTGACCGTTTGCCAGCAGGCCGATAAGCAGGCGTTCGGTCATCTGTTTCTGTCCGACGATGACCTTGTTCATTTCGAGGTTGATAAGGTCGAGAAATTGGCTCTCCCTTTGGATTTTTTCGTTCAGTTCACGAATGTCTGTCTCTATCATTTTTTTGTTATTTAGTTGTCAGTTATTGTAAGGTCGCCCCTACGGGGCTTTTTCGCTCGTCAAAAAGCGTGCAAAAGTAGTTATTGTCAGATTGAATAACTCCTATTTAATAAAAATATTGCGGGAAAATCATCCTTATTTTCTACTTTTGCAGCATAAACAAATCGATTATGATCCGAAAAATCTATAAATTCGGCGGCGCGTCGGTGAAAGATGCCGATGCTGTGCGCAACTTGGCCGACATTGTAAGCCAACACAAGGACGAGGACATTATGCTTGTGGTCTCCGCTATGGGCAAGACGACCAACATGTTGGAGAAGGTTTTGGCCGACTTCCGCGAACACGACGGACAACTCGGCATGGAGGCCCTGCACGAAGTCATCGCCTACCACGACGGCATCATCAACGGACTTTTCGGCGAGGATGCCAATTCTGATTTTGGCGAGAACATCGCTGGACTTTTCATTGAGCTTTGGGAGAAGCTGCAAAAGACCGACGAGCCCTACGACTACCAATACGACCAAACTGTGTGCTACGGCGAACTCATCTCGACCAGCATCATCCACGAATACCTCAACAAATGCGACATCCCCACCCGCTGGTTAGATGCCCGGAAATATGTCATCGCCGAGGACGACACCCACTACCGTGCCGCCAATCCCGACTGGGACGAAACGCGACTGAAAATCAGCAAACTGAACGATGAACATATCAGAGGTATCGTATGCCTGACGCAGGGTTTCATCGGCGGCACTGCCGATGGCAAACACAGTGTCACCCTCGGGCGCGAAGGCTCCGACTTCACTGCAGCCATCTTCGCCAACTGCCTTGATGCCGAGGAGGTCACCATCTGGAAGGATGTGGATGGTCTGCTCAACGCCGACCCAAAACGCTTCGCCGACACGGTTCAGCTACCGCATATCCCCTACTCCGAAGCCATCGAATTGGCTTTCTATGGTGCCACTGTCATTCACCCCAAAACAATCAAGCCACTGCAAAACAAGGGAATAACACTCAAGGTGCAGTCGTTCTTGAACCCCGACCATGAACCTACCGTCATCGATGGAGCGCACCATAGAAATGATGAGAACATTCCTTCCTTCATTGTCAAGGACAACCAAACGCTGGTGTCTATCTCTCCCCGCGACTACTCGTTTATGGACGAACGCAACCTGAAAACCATCTTCGCCGTTTGCGCCGACCTGAACATCCACGCCAACATGATCCAGACCTCCGCCTTGATGCTCTCGTTCTGCTTCGATAGCGACAAAACCAAGCTAAAGCAACTGATGGCCAACCTCAAAGAAGATTTCAGCATCAAATACAATGATGGGCTGCAATTGTTCACCATCAGACACTACACGGATGATTCGGAGCAAGATTTCATCAAGGGTCGGAAAATCCTCATCAAACAAGGAAGTCGCTCAACTTTACAATTCGTATTAAGTTAAGTCCCGTAGGGACGACGGAACTTAGGCAGGAATCCCTGCCTCAAAAAAACAAACAGTTGAAAATCATTGCCCACATAGAAACCGATTTCCCGACCAAGTTCGGCATTCCGAGGCAGAGTGGCATCGTGGCTTCGTTGCAGGGGCGCATCATTTTTGAGCCGGAATACCGCAATACGGAGGCCGTACGTGGTTTGGAGGAGTTTTCACACATTTGGTTGATTTGGGAGTTTTCAGAGGCTGTGCGCGACACTTGGTCGCCGACGGTGCGCCCACCGCGATTGGGCGGCAATGTCCGCAAAGGGGTGTTCGCCACGCGCTCGCCCTTCCGACCCAATCCCATCGGGCTTTCGTCGGTGAAGCTGGAACACATCGAAATCGACCCAAAACTCGGTCCTGTTTTGTATGTTTCAGGCGCAGACCTGATGGATGACACGCCCATCTACGACATCAAGCCCTACATCGCCTACACCGACAGTCACCCAGAGGCCGTCAGCGGATTCGCCTCGAAACCAGCGGAATACCTTTTGGAAGTCGATTTTCCTGAAAACTTGTTGGAAAAAGTGCCTTCCTCTCAACGTGAAAGCCTTATTGAAGTGTTGGCCCATGACCCAAGACCTCAATACCAAGATGATCCCGAACGCGTATATGGTATGGTTTTCGGCGGAATGGAAGTAAAGTTCCGCGTAGAAAATAGGCAACTTATTGTGCTGAATTTAAACGATTAACGATCCGATTCTCCTTTCACTCCAGTCTTCATGTATGCTGGCCGAAATGAGATGTCCAAGCCTTTCACAGAAACAGGTGCCGCAAAAGGATTGTACACAAAAATCTTAAAATGCCGCGCCGAACGTAAAACCGAATCCACAGGCAAGGTGAAAGTAACAAAATCCCATTGCCCGACCGCCGTTATCTTATCTTGGATTGGATAGTATATTGCATTGCTATTCTCCTCAGAATCATACCATTGCACAGCAAGCACAGCCTCATGTGAACGGTCTTTTTGGCAAACCTCGAACTCCACATTGACCTTCTCCCAATCGGGATGGAGGTCGGCAGTGGGCATATCCAATGTGTAGCTATAAGGTTGCGCTGCGTCAATGCTGATGGCATCGCGGAAATAGAAATGACCGTCGTCGGCGACCACAGAACAAGTATCATCAAAAGCATCTGGATACAATTCCTTCAATGCCAATGCAATACGCCGCGCAACAATATGTCGGCCCTCTGCATAATAATGCTCCGTCGTCCAGTTTTGGTCAATGAAATTGACATCGCGAACAAGATTCAAGTTATCCACCACCGTGACATGTTCCAACGCACCATAACGTTTTACCAAATAATCGCGGTTCATCTTCATCAGGAAAATCAAGTCCTTGCCCACCAATTCGTTGGCCTTGTCCACATTCTCAGGCAAGAGATTGAAAATCAAGTTCCAACCTCTTTTTTGACATAAATCCACAATGGCGTCGAAATCCTTGATGCGCGGATTGTCATCCTTGATTTGGAAGGCGTATGCTTTGATGTAATGACAGGCCAAAATGGTCAAATCCTGGTCATAATTCCCATGCACATCAACAAAACCATGTCGATTCATCGCCATATCCCATTGATTGGTTGTTTTCCATTCAAAATCGTATGGAAACTCAATCGGGTCGCTTTTCCAATGCTTGTTAACGATTTTGTCCCATTCCGCTTCACTGCGAATCGGATACGCCTTGAAAGCCAGCAAGAAACGGTTCACCAAAGGAGGATAATCCTTCAACAATACCAATTGCTTTTGCAATGGCGTTTCCAAATTGGAGTAAATCCATCCCGCATCAAAGGAGCGCAGGTTCATCGTGACTACCACGGTCTCCACGGCGGACTTTTTCGGAATTTGCTTCAGCAGGTTGTAATAGATTTCCGCGTGCGAGGCATCCTTGGTCATGTCACCACAGCGGAGGTTAGGGAAATACGCCCAAACCATGTCGCTGATTTTCCGCTGGTCGCTTTCGGCCCAGCCGTAGGTGCGGTTCGACGACTCGCCGAGATACACGATGCGACAACTATCGGCCACCACCTGACGAGGCAGGTTGACCATGTCGGAATGCGCCTGCAAGTCCTTTTCGTAGAACCACTTGGAATAGACCCAGTTCATGGCCACAAGCAGCATTGCAACGATCCCTATGCGTATCAACAACTTCTTCATGGTCAAAACTGGAAATAGATGAATGGGAAACTATTGACACTCGAACACGCGATGACCAAGAAGATGAGCAAAGCGTATATTAACCACCTGACAATCATTGGTTTGTCCTCGCACCACGCATCGAAACGGGTGTTGAAAAGCAGCAAGTCGGAAAGGATAAACAGACCGAGATAGAGCCATACTTCCGGCTTGACAGCCAGACTTTGTCCACCATCGAAATTGGTGACCGCCGCCGCGAAAATGTCGCGCATATTGGCGAAATCGGTGGCACGAAACATCACCCAAAACAGCGTGACCAACACGAAAGTCTTCGCAATACGCAGCACATCTATGCTGACACTCAACCACTTGGACTTGGGTTCCAATGTCGGGACATGCTGTTTCAGCGCCTTCTCGACGATATGCAGCAAGCCGTGCGCGAAGCCCCAAAACAGGAAAGTCCAGGCCGCGCCGTGCCAAATGCCACTCAGCACAAAAACGACCATGATGTTGAATGCCCATCGCCCAAATTTCACACGGCTGCCGCCCAAGGGTATGTAAACATAGTCGCGGAACCAAGTGGAGAGCGAGATGTGCCAACGGTGCCAAAACTCGCCGATGTTCTTGGCCAAATAAGGTGTGCGGAAGTTGTCACTGATGTCGAAACCCATCAGTTTGGCACTGCCCAAGGCAATCGTGGAATAGCCAAAGAAGTCGCAATAAATCTGGAAACTATAGAACGCCATGGCCAGCATGACACTCCATGAGTTGTATTCCGCTGGATTGGCATACACCTCATCGACATACGCGCCCAAATGGTCGGCTACCACCATCTTGATGAACAAGCCGAACAGGATGAGCCTCATACCTTTAGAGATGTTCTCGTAACGGAAGTCTTTATGTTCGTGCAGTTGCCTCAAGAGGTTGCCTGGTCGCTCAATAGGTCCGGTGACCAACTGCGGGAAAAACATCACATAAAGCGAGTAATAACCGAAGTGCCGCTCCGCCTTTTGGTGGCCACGATACACTTCGATGACATAGCTCATGCTTTGGAAGGTATGGAACGACAAGCCGATGGGCAAGATGATATTCACCGTAGTATGTACATCCAGCCCAAGCTTTTGGCACAGCCACACAAAATTGTCGTTGATAAAACCTAAATACTTGAAAATGAACAACACCAACAGCGTCGAAACAATGCTGATGACGAGAAAGGTCTTTTTCTTCTTAGGTTCGTTTTCATGCTTTTCCATCAAAAGGCCCGCCGAATAGTCAATGACGATGGTGACAAGCAGGATGAGGATGTACCTGGGTACAAACCACATGTAGAACACGCAGCTCGCCGCAAGTAACATGAACCAGCGCGCCTTTTGTGGCAACAGGTAAAACAGCAGCACCACAATAGGCAGGAAGATGACAAACTCTATGGAGTTAAAGACCATATAATTCTCTCAATCACAGTTACTTAACCTTATCCATCGTCGTATGCATAATCTTGCCATCCGACTTGTCGTAGATGTAGGTCAGAACGTAGCATTGGTCGACGTTGTAAATGGAATCCAACACGATGCTGTTGTTTATAGTAAAGTCGTCATCCACATAGAAGGAGCCACTGGAAACAAGTTGCCCATCGGCACCGTTCAACGTGCCACGGAACACGTTGCGGAACACATACTCCTTGTTCACACCACCTGGAACGGTTTGCCAGCCGACGATGCTGTCCTCCACGAGGCAGACCGTGGCGTAATACTGACCCTCGCCATCACCCGTGGGATAGAAATGGTTTTCCACGCTCAGGAGACGGGAAGCCTCGTCGTAGGTGTTGAAGGTTAAAATGTCGAATAGCTGGACTTCACTCAGCGCGTTAGCCACTGGCGTGTCTATTTGCTCCACGTTGAGCGTGTTACCATCCGTAAGTGCCACATGGTCAACGGCAAACAAGGGATTGGAATCGTGGTTGTTATACCATTCAGTGCCTTCATCGGTGAGAAAATCCGGGAACTGACCCATCGGCGTTGCTAAATAGCCTGCATGAACACTCATGATGAAAATACAGTCTTCGCCCAAACGGTGCTGAAGCTCATGGGCATACTCCGCCGCCTCAGGACAATTCACGCAACGCGCACCCGTAAAGTCTTTGATGAGCACAGTCTTGCTGCCGCCTGTAGGTGCATAGGGCTTGTGTGTATTGTTGATGTCGATTTTGTCGCAGCCTATTGCTAAAAATACCAAGGCTGCCATGATTGTAATTATGGATAACTTTTTCATTGTTAGTCAGTTTAGAATGAAGTTGAAACCGTTAACGTAACCCCTGAAGAAGCGGGTACCGTGCGGCACACGCCACCGACGCACACCACACCTTCGCTTTGGCGACCAGCACTCAGCATGACACGCGTGGCATCGTGAATGTAGCTGACCGTGCCTGTGAAGTAATGGTCGCGGTACTCCTCGACGGGGTTGCCGTAGTTCCACTTGTCGGCGAGACTGAACGACCAGTGGGGCGAAATAGTGTATTCCAACAAGGCCGCAGCCCAATGGCCACGCTTCTGATAGTCTTTCTTTTCGCTCTCGTCATACGCATAGCCTTTGTGGACTTCATTTTCCCAAAGTCCCTGAAGCTCAAGACGTAAGCTTTGTTTTTTGTTGATTTTGTATGTCACATCCAAGAAGCCGATATTGGCCTTAACGACGGGTGCAGCAGCATGACCTTCGATAGTTTCGATGTCGTAATACAAGTTGATGTATTGCGCCGTAATATGCCAATCCTTGCTGATTTTCTTGTCGATTTCAAAGTTGATGTCGCGGAAGAAACGATGTTTGCTGACCGCAAAGAATTTGGAAGCATAGCCCAAAGTGCCAGGCTTGTTAATGACCATCTGGTTATTGACCATAATGGAGTCGCGCACAATATCGTTCACCTGACTCATGTTAAGGGCGAGTTTGGTGCCATATTTTCCACCGAGAGCCGTGCCTTTCGGAATAGTGTAGTTCACTTGGAATTGTGCCGCCATCTCACCGTTGGGCTGGGTCGAATAGGTGTACATCGACGGCAGGCTGTGCGTGTGCGTGTAATTAATAGGTGGGATGAAGTTGATGTCAAGGTCGTTCTGCTTGCCCGTGTACATCGACTTAAAGCTCATATTGTCAACGCGTTTCACCTGAAGCACAGCACCAAAGCCCTTCTGCGAATAGCTCAGCGAAGCCATTAAAGCCTGACCTTCTCTGTAGATGAAGTTGTTGATAGCCGAAGGGTCGTTGATTCTGTAGGCATATTCTGTGCTGAAAGCCCAGTTGCCATAGCCCAAGTTGAGGCGACCGGCAGCAGCACCCACATTTTCGGGAATATAGTAGAACAGGCTCATGTCATATTGCTTCTTGCTGACGAAACTACCACCGATGCTCATCCTGAATTTGGAGTCGTTCAAGGCGGGAATGCTTTGGTTCAAATCCCATTCGCCGTCCACACCACGCACGATGCCACGATAGTCATCGATAGAAAAGTCACGCTCCAAATAAGGAGCCCAGTAGAAACGTTGGCGGCCATACACGCCTTTCAATGTCACGCCTTTGACAGGACGCAGCACCACACGAGCACCGCGCAAGGCATTGTCCATGCCCAGGGACCATTCCTCGTAGGTGCGAAACACGAGACCGCTACCAAATTGGTCGTAGATGTCGCCCACGGTCATGCCGATGAAGCCATTGTCATAGGTAGCAAAGAAATTGGCCACACCCACGCCATTCAGCTCGCTGCGGAAACCATTCATTTCAGGTAGAAACGCCTCGAAACGTATACCCGCTGAGAAGTTGCCGTTGGTGTAGTTAATCTTTCCGAAGCCGTTGATACCAAACTTCTTACCGTAAAGATCTGTGATGTCGATGCCCTTGTCGAGCATGTAATACTGCGCGTCGGTCTGGAAACTGCCGCTCACTTGGCTGTTTTCAAGAAACGACTGAGCACTCCCCTTGAAACTGACCGTCAAAGCGAGTGCGAGCAAAAATAGTATGTGTTTTCGCATAACCTATTGATTTACTTTTTCTTCTTTGCGATTTTTAGGATTTCCTCGTAAAGTTCGTCTTCACCGCCCTCGATGTAACCTGTGTGCTGATAAACGAGCTTGCCGTTGCCGTCAAAAAGGAAAGTGTGCGGAGGATTGCTCACGTTCATGGCACGTTTCAGGTCTCCGTTCACGTCAAGCAGGATGTCGAAATCCCAGCCCTTGCCTTCCACGACGGGTTTCACTTTGGCTGTCGAGCGCGAGTCGTCGATGGAGACGGAATAAATCTTCACGCCAGTTTCGTCCTGCCAATCTTCATAAACGTCGTTCAAGGCGTTGTGTTCCTTGATGCATGGACCGCACCATGTAGCCCAGAAGGTAAGAACGATAGGGTTGCCGTTGTTCGTGAGTTTGGCGATGTTCACATCCTTGCCGTCCAAGTTCTTAATGGTCACGTTCGGCAAATCTGTCTTCGATTGCGCATGAAGGCCAGTGAAAACCAAGGCCATCAGCAAAAGTGTCATTAGCTTTTTCATTTCAATTTGTGATTTAAAGATTTAATATTCAAAGATTTAAAAATTCAAAATTCATCATTCTGCATTCATCATTCCTCATCGATTTGGCAATAAACCTCAAGCAACTTGCAGTACTGTTCCGCCCTGACGGTCACCTTTTTGATGAGGTTCGGAATCAGGACGCACTCGCCTTGATTAACAAAAACCGCGCCATTTTCCCATTTCAGTGTAAAATTTCCGTTCGTACAGAGCAAAATGACGAAAGAATCGAGGTTTTTATAATCCTTTTCCATCTCGCCCTGAAGCTGGAGTAAATTGGTGACAAAATACTGACAATCAACAACGGGAACGGTCTTGTTCATCACATCTGGCACCTCTATTCTGTAACTTTCAGGCATTGTTCCATCAATAGCCTCTACCGACTGCGGAATGTGTAATTCGCGACGCATTCCAGCCACATCGATGCGATCCCAATCATAGATGCGGTAGGTGGTGTCGCTGGTCTGCTGGATTTCAGCCACCATGATGCCTGGTCCAAGCGCATGAACGCGGCCTGCCGGAATAAAGAAGACATCGTTTGCCTCCACCTGCTCATGGTTCAGAACCTCTTGCAAAGTATTGGTTTCCAAAGTTTTCACATAATCCATGCGTGTCATTTCGCGATTAAAGCCCATGACAAGCTCGGCTTCCTTGTCGGCTTGCATTACATACCACATCTCGGTTTTTCCGTTGCCCAAGCCGCGTTTTTCAGCCAGCTCATCGTCGGGATGCACCTGAACCGAGAGCCAATCGTTGGCGTCGATGATTTTCAGCAACAGCGGAAACTGCTCGCCGTATTTGTCGAACACGCTTTCACCCACCAAGTCGCCCATGAAAGTCTCCACGAGATCGTTGATCTCGTCACCCTCAAAGTCGCCGTTGGCGATTTCGCTTTGTTCATCCCAAACGCCCGACAACAGCCACACCTCGCCACAGTTGGGCAGCGGACCATAGTCCATGCCAAGGACTTCCTTGATTTTCCTTCCGCCCCAGATTTTGTCTTTGAAAATAGGCTTGAATTTTAGTGGATATAGTATGGTTGACATAGAATTACAAAATTTCGCGGGGCAAAGATAAGATTAAATCCCGAACACATTGCGAAAAAGCGTAGTTTTGTCGCAAAATTCGTTTTATGCAAAACCTCATCGAACTGCGGCATATCCTTCATGCGCACCCCGAATTGTCGGGCCAAGAAGCATTGACTAACAAAATCTTGAACGAATGGGTAAAGCAGACCAAGCCTGACCAACTCATCGAAAAGATCGGTGGCCATGGTTTGGCGGCCATGTATAAAGGTGCAAAACCCGGCAAGCGCATCCTCATCCGTGGCGACATTGACGCGCTCCACATCCCTGAACCGAACGGCCTCCCCTACCGTTCACAGAACCAAGGCTTTTCGCACAAATGCGGTCACGACGGTCACGCCACCATGCTCTGTGGACTGGCGCAATGGCTCGGTGAGCAGCGTCCCGACCAAGGCGAGGTGGTGCTGCTCTTCCAGCCCGCCGAAGAAATTGGGCAAGGCGCACAAGCTATTATTGACGACCCGCAATTCGCGCAAATCAAGCCCGATGTGGCCTACGGGTTGCACAACCTGCCTGGCTTTGAGAAAGGTAAAATCATGGTGCGCGAAGGATGCTTTGCGGCGGCTTCTTTCGGTCTGAAACTGGTTTTCGATGGTCGCACGGCACACGCCTCACAGCCCGAGACGGGTCATAGTCCATCGGAACTGCTGGCTCAACTCATCCACCACTTAGAGAAAAAACGCGAGCAACTGAAAGCCGTCAAGCCTTTGACCACCTTTGTCATCACCCATGCCATCTTGGGCGAGGAGACCTTCGGCGTGGCACCCGGACATGCCGAGATTTGGCTCACCTTGCGCAGCTTCAACGATCGCAACCTTGAACTGATGTCGACTGAAATCATTGAGTTCTGCCGTGCCAAAGCCAAAGACTACCTCTTCGATTTCAATTTCTCCATGCACGAAGCCTTTGCCGCCACCAACAGCGATGCCCACTGCGTGAAAACCATCGAACAAGCTGCCAAAAACCTTGAATTGAACCTTGGTCATTTGGAAGAGCCTTTCCGCTGGTCGGAGGACTTCGGAAGGTTTGGAAGCGTTTGTCCTATCGGTTTCTTCGGATTGGGTTCAGGTTTGGAGCAACCCGCCCTTCACGACCCGATGTTTGATTTTCCCGATGATATTTTGGAGATTGGGATGGGGATGTTTTGGGAGATAATAAGGTTGGAATTGGAGGGATAAACCCACAAAAACCGTTTAGTATACAGTTTACCAAAAAATTTTTGCAAGAATACTATTGACTTTTACAAAAAAGTTTGTATTTTTGCAGCATGACTATATATAGTAATACATATACTAATATAAAGAAGAAGATCTCTGAAATAGCAGAAGTGGTTTCTGGCGTATATCTGCAGACCGCACCCTACGGGGAAATTGCTTATTTGCAGATAAAAGACCTGATTTCCGAATCGCCCGAGAAAACTGCCTCAAAAGTAATTCTTTCTCCCAAAAACGAACGTTACCTGTTGGCAAAAGGCGACCTGTTGTTTGCCGGAAAAGGGACAACCTACCTTTGCAAGGTGTTTGACCTCGACATTCCAGCCATCGCCTCAACCACCTTATATATAATTCGCCTTACCTCAAAAGACATCCTTCCCGACTACCTTTGCTGGTATTTGAATCAACCCAGCGTGATGGCACTGATGAAAGCCCAACAAGTGGGTACGGGCACACCGCTCATCCACAAACAAGTCGTTGAAGACTTTGAAATCCCTGTTCCAGATTTAGAGACACAACAACGCATTGTGGAATTGGCGAAACTTCAAGCCAAGGAAAAAGAACTTTACCAAGCCATTGCCGAAAAACGGCAACTGCTTACCAACCAACTCATAATGAATAAATTAAACAAATAGATATGGAAACCAAGAAAATCACCCAAGACGACATCAACCGCACAGTTTGGAAGGCCTGCGACACGTTTCGCGGCGTCATCGACCCGAGCCAGTACAAGGACTACATCCTCACGATGCTGTTCCTGAAATATGTCAGCGATGTGTATAAGTCTAAGCTAAACGACTACCTTAAAAAATATGATGGCGACTTGGAACGCGCCGAGCGTGCTATGCGTCACGAGCGCTTCGTGGTGCCTGAAAAGAGTTCGTTCGACTACCTCTACGAGCATCGGAACGCCACCAACATCGGCGAACTAATTGACGAAGCGCTGGCCGACCTCGAAGACGCCAACCGCGAGAAGATGAGCAGCGAAGACGGCAGCAGCATCTTCCGCAATATCAGCTTCAACAGCGCCAATCTGGGTGAGACCAAAGAGAAAAACGCCCGTCTGAAAAACCTCTTGCAGGATTTCAACGGGGTGGATTTGGACGAGTCGCATTTGGAGAACAACGACATCATCGGCGATGCGTACATGTATCTCGTCTCCACCTTTGCGGGCGAGGCCGGTAAGAAAGCAGGTGACTTCTTCACACCAGCCGAGGTCTCCACGCTGTTGGCCCAACTGACCAAGAGCAAGCCTGGCGCACGTATCTGTGACGTCACCTGTGGTTCAGGATCGTTGCTGATCAAGGCGGGCAAGGAAGTGGGCAACAACAACTTCTCGCTCTATGGGCAAGAGGTAAACGGCAGCACTTGGGCCTTGGCCATGATGAACATGTTCCTGCACGGCTTCGACAATGCCGTCATCCGTTGGGGCGACACTTTGCGCAACCCCAAGCTGAAAGCCAACGACAAACTGATGAAGTTCGACACGGTGGTTGCCAATCCGCCTTTCAGCCTCGACAAATGGGGTGCAGAGGAAGCCGCCAGCGACCCTTACAACCGCTTCTGGCGCGGCATCCCACCCAAGAGCAAGGGCGACTGGGCTTTTATCAGCCACATGCTGGAAGTGGCCGACGACCAAAACGGCAAAGTGGGTGTCATCATCCCTCACGGCGTGCTGTTCCGTGGCGGCAGCGAAGGCAAGATTCGCCAGTACATCCTTGAAAACGAACACACTTTGGAAGCCGTCTTTGGTCTGCCCGCTAACCTGTTCTACGGCACAGGCATTCCTGCCGCCATCGCCATCTTCCGCAAGGGTCGTGGCTCAAAGAACGTGTTGTTCATCGATGCCAGCCGCGAGTACGAAAACGGCAAGAACCAGAACAAGCTCCGCCCGCAAGACATCGAGCACATCGTGGGCATCTACCGCAAGTTTGCCAATGGCGAGTTGCAGCCTGGCGTAGTGGAAGACAAATACGCCTACGTGGCCACCCCCGACGAAATCCGCGAGAACGACTTCAACCTCAATATCCCGCGCTATGTGGACACCTACGAAGAAGAAGCCGAAATCGACATCCCCGCCGTGCAGAAAGAGATTGAGCACCTGGAGACGGAACTGGCCGAGGTGCAGGGAAAAATGAAAGAGTATTTGAAGGAATTAGGATATTAAAACAACATAGAATTATGAACAAAATAGAAACACTATTCAACGAATGGCAGTCGCTTCAACCTGTAAAGGAGGAGTACCAACAAAGACTCGACCAGAAATTCATGCTGGAGTTCAACTACAACTCCAACCACATTGAAGGCAATACCCTTACCTACGGGCAAACAGAAATGCTACTTATGTTTGGAAAGGTAGTGGAAGAAGCCAATATGAAAGACCTTGAAGAAATGAAGGCTTCCAATGTCGGATTGAAAATGGTAAAAGAGATGGCTTTGGACAAGGAGCAGCCCCTCACTGAGTATTTCATTAGAACTCTACATAAGACTTTGCTCCGTGAGGATTACACTGTTTATAGTCAACTGCCTAACGGCACGAGCACTTCGTATGAAGTACACGCTGGACAATACAAGACCCGCCCAAATTCTGTTATCACAGTCACTGGCGAGCGCTTCGAATATGCCTCGCCCGAAGAAACACCGGCCTTGATGACGGATTTGCTCCAATGGTATAACCAAGCCGAGACAGAAGGAGCCATGACACCCATAGAACTGGCGTCATTATTCCATTATCGCTATATCCGAATTCATCCATTTGAAGATGGAAATGGCAGAATATCACGATTGATGGTCAATTATATTTTATATCGTCACGGTTATCCCATGATCGTCGTAAAAAGTGCAGATAAAACGAACTATCTCACCGCGCTTAACCGTTGCGATGTGGCAATTGGTCCCGTCCCTTCCGATGGCGCTCACGCCGAGCTATCCCAAATCACACCCTTTGTTGAATACATGAGCAAATGCCTAATAAGATCATTGGAAATCAGTATCAAAGGTGCAAAAGGGGAAAGCATTGAAGAAGCCGACGATTGGAGAAAGAATCTCAAAACCAAGTATCGTAATCAAATCAACAAGCCTGAAGTAACTGAAGTCACCGAAAAAAAAGTGAAAGAAGAATTCTCTGAATTATTGAAACACATTGACAAAGAATTATCCGAGTTTTATTCAGTGTTCACTTCCGTCAAATGGAAACCTTCGAATGGCAAATTCTTACAGCATGAGGAAGGTTACTACTATACCAATATTGGTTTCTCCAAAGAGTTTGGCAACATAAATACTGGTTTTATCATTAGCATCCACTTAACCGTTCAACAATTCATACACAAAACGACTATATCCTTCGGCAAATGGGGAGTATCAAGTTCTCCTTTCTACAATAAAGAGTTATCGTATACAGAGTCTCTTACCGACCAAGACAAGGAAGACATTGTCAATGTGATAGGCAAACTGATTAATCAGTTTTTCGAAACCCAGGGCTTTACCACCCATGGTCCACGCTTTTAGCCATTAAACAACGAGAAAACATAGAAAAAGTGCGACGCTGTCGCACCAATTACAACAAAAGGAATATGAACGACAACCAACATATCCCCTCCGGCTACAAGCCCTCACCCCTCGGCCCCATTCCCGAAGATTGGGAAGTGAAGAGGTTGGGGGAAATAGGCTCATTCAAAAACGGGCTAAACTTCACGCCAAATGAAGATGGGGTTTCATATTATTTTCTCGGAGTTGGCGATTTTCAAGACAAAACTGATATTCACGCAAATGAATTAAATCAGATACGATTAGCAAACGAATTAGACCAAGAATATCATCTAAAAGATGATGATTTAGTTTTTGTTCGTTCAAATGGAAGCAAATCGTTGGTTGGACGCTGTGTTATTATTCATGCCAACCACATAAAGGCAACATACAGCGGTTTTTGTATCCGTTTCCGAACAACCAGTGAAGAAACAAGTACCCAATACATAAAGCATATTATTGATGCTGGATATTTACAACGTTTTTTGCAATATGAAGGTCGAGGCACAAATATCACCAACCTCAACCAAGAAATCTTGGGAAGACTAACATTTCCTTTACCAAACCTCAAAGAACAGCAAAACATACTAAACGTTCTTTCACTTTGGGACACCACCATAGCCAAGCAGACCGAATTGGTTGAGCAACTTACCCTGCGCAAGCGCGGCCTCATGCAGCAACTGCTCACGGGGAAGAAGCGACTGAAAGGGTTTGGGGGAGGCAATTTCCATAGACTTGGCAACTACATTTCCGAATGCAACAGAAGAAACAATGGTTGCAAACGTGTATTATCAGTTACCAACACAAGAGGTTTTATCCTCCAAGAAGAACAATTCGACAAAATTGTAGCAAGTAACGACACGAGCAACTACAAAGTAGTTCGTCGAGGTGAGTTTGCCTATAATCCATCTAGGGTAAACGTTGGCTCTTTGGCTATGCTAAAAGAATATGACGAAGGCATTTTAAGTCCAATGTACATCGTTTTCAAAGCCAACGAAAACATTAACAAAACATATTTGTTACAATGTCTCCAATCATGGTGGTTCAAAGGACACATCCCTGCCTACACGCAAGGAAGTGTCCGAGATAGTCTTTCTTTCGATGGTTTATGCTCTATGAAATTCTACATTCCGACACTTCAAGAGCAAAAGGCCATTTCTGCCATCTTGGAGCAAGCCGACAAAGAAATCGAGATACAAAAACAAAAACTTACAGCCATGCAGGAGCAAAAGAAGGGGCTGATGCAGGTGTTGTTGACAGGGAAGAAACGCATAATAACAATCTAGTATGACATTAAAAGAAGACATAATCAAAAAAGCAAAAGAAATAGAATCTGAAACTTTTCAAGTTGAAGAAGTTTCATACGTGCCAACTATTTCTAATAGCAAACTCACTTTTGGATGCAAAGGTTTAGAGTTTGAAGCCACAGTCCTCTATATTGACATGAGAGGTTCAACTGCGATTTTGAACATTCACAGAAAAAGAGTAGTAGCCAAAATACACATGCTGTATTATCATGCAATAGTAAAAATCGCCAAAGCTACGGGGGGCGAAATCAGGAGCTTTAATGGAGATAGCTTACTGGTTTTTTATCCAGGCAACACAAAAGAAACATTATCGAATGCGGTAAAGGCTGCAATGCAGATGAAATATGCTATAAAGATTTTACTAAATGATAATTTGAAAAACTATACAGATATTGACTTTGGAATAGGGATTGATCACGGCAAGATTTTAGCCACTAAAGTCGGAGTTGGCGGAACCGATGAAACAAAAGACCTTATTTGGATAGGTAATGCCGTGAATAAATCGACAAAAATTAGCGATCAATGCCAATCTGATGATAATATTGGAATATCTGAATTTGTGTACAACAATCTAACAGATGATATTAAATATGTACTAATAGACGGCATTTGGGGCAAATACAAAAAGGATATTTGGAATAGTTTCAACTTCAATTACAATTCGAACCGCGAAAACTATTATACAACTATTTATCATTTTACTTTTACATAAAAAAACATCATATGAACACAGAACAGAAAAATAATTATAGCATAGAAGTCCACAATCAAATCATAGGATGGACCGAAAACTGCGACACAAAAGCCTCCATTGTGCTTGCTTTTATTGGAGTACTCGTATCCGTTGTTTTTACCAGTGAGTTTATATTAGGCACAATAGGGGCCCAAATCAATAATATCATAACATATTGGCGCGATGGTTCAGGATCATTTAGTATACTATCCACAATGATGTTTGTTTCATTATTAGGATTTGTAACATTCATGAGTTTATGTTGTTATTATTCAATATTATCTCTAAAAGCAAATATCAAATGTGCCGATGATTCTATCATATTCTTCGGAAAAATAGCACTAAACACAAAAGAAGAATATATAGAAAAAGTCAACAAAATGACCGAGGAGGAATTTGAAACTGATAAATTATCCCAAATTCATAATTGTGCGACAATCTGCGACAACAAATTCAAAAACTACAATAAGAGCATGAAATATCTTTCATTTGGATTATTGTGTTTTATCTGTTTTATCCTTTTTACAATAATACTGAAAGCTATCTGATCTTCTAAACGTCTTTAGCATAAAAACGCAACCGCTATGATAACAAAACCCGAACTACAAGACCTACTGCAAAGCACCGAGACCTATCGGGTGGAGCGCACCACCTCCACTAGCGACATGGACAAGTTCCAAGAAGCCATCTGTGCTTTCTCCAACGACTTGCCCAATTCCAGGAAAAAAGGGTATCTGATCATTGGAGCCTACGACAACGGCACACTATCGGGGCTGAAAGTCGATGATGCCCTGCTCAAGAAGATCGCCGCCATCCGTTCCGACGGAAACATCCTGCCCTTGCCTATCATGTCGGTCGAACGCTTCGAGTTCCCCGAAGGCGACCTGCTTGTGGCCGAGGTCTCGCCTTCGCTGCTTCCGCCTGTGCGGTATCGTGGCCGGACATTCGTGCGCATTGGCCCTCGCCGCGACATCGCCACCGAAGCGGAAGAACGCATCCTTTTGGAGCGCAGGACTTCCTATATGGCCACTTTTGACGCCATGCCCTGCCTGGATGCAACAATAGATGACATTGACACAGCTTTTATCAAGCAGGAATATCTCCCGCAGGTTATCGACGAAGAGGTGTTGTCCAGCGACAAACGAGACATCAAAGAACAATTGGCCGCCATACATCTGTACGATTTGACACATGATTGTCCCACTAATGCAGCTATTATCTTGTTTGGCACAAATCCACGTCATTTCTTGCCCGGATTCTATATCCAATTTGTTCGTTTTGCCGGGAATGCTATCGGAGGGCAGGTTCTCAATGAAAAACGGTTCCAAGGACCTCTTTATCAACTCCTGCCTGAATTGGAATTGTTCGTCAGCAACGCCATTATCACACAACGGCCCGTGCCTATAAGTCTTTTTCGGGAAAAAACAGTCAACAATTACCCCAACAACGCCTTACGCGAATTGCTGATGAACGCTTGCATGCACCGTGATTATCAGTCGAATATGCCCATCCGACTCTATCAATTTGACGACCATATCGAAATTATGAATGCAGGCGGTCTATACGGCGAAGCGCGTCCCGAGAATTTCCCCACAGTGAATGACTACCGTAATCCCATCGTAGCCGAAGCGATGAAGGAGATAAAATATGTCAATATGTTTAATCAAGGCATTAGGCGTGTGCAAGAAATGCTGCGGGAAAATGACAACGAAGAAGCCGTCTTCGATGTGACTAAACTCACCGTATTTGTGGTAAACGTGTTCTCAACTATTGATGACGCCAGGGGTGTCCCTCAAGATGTCCCTCAAGATGTCCCTCAAGATGTCCCTCAAGATGGCACTCAAGATGGCACTCAAGGTGATACCCAAGATGATACTCAAGGTGATATTCTTGATGCTTGGATTGAAGCCCAAATAAGGAACAATCCCAAAGTGACAACTGAAGAATTAGCAAAAGCAAGTGGGTTCACTTCTAAAACCATTAAGCGACACATTTTAAAACTCCCCCATATCAAATATGTCGGCAGCGGCTATAGTGGACATTGGGAAATAGACAATACCAAATAAGAACTTGGTCTATCAATTTAGTCACCAACCAAGGGAATGGTTAAGTTGTTAATCATATTGTTGAAAATAAATATATTACGAACAAAAAAAATAGACTATCATGAAAGGTCCTAACGAAATACAATATCTCGACATTGAGTTCAAATACTCTTTCAGTTCTCCTCTTGGGCCTTTGGAAGGCGAACGATATATACAAGATATTGCTGTCGAAATAATCAAAACCGATGAATACGGGAACAACCCTGTTATCATCGGGAAAGGCAACGTAAAGATTTTACTATTAGCACAAGCCATAAATGACAATTACGACATCTTTGAGATCTTCGACACCGAATCATATACCATGCGCATCGGCAATATGATCTATGATTTCGACAATTATGAAATCAAGGAAGATTTGCAAAGAAAGTTGTTTGGAGACGGCATTATGATCAATCCAAATATCTGCATTTTCGAAAGAATGATGATTCTTCCAGAATACAGAGGATTAGGAATTGGTGCCAAATTTGTCAAAGACAGGTTTCATTATTTCAATACCGCTTGCGGTCTCATCGTCATGCAGCCATTCCCCCTCCAACTCGAGTCATCACACACTTTGGGAAGGGACAATGAGTTTGAAAGCAAAATGGGGTATGAAAAGATGGAACATGATTCGAGAAAAGCCATGAAGAGCTTAAAAGACTATTACAAAAGAATCGGATACATCACCGTTAGAGGATATAAAGACCTAATGTTTCTTATCCCCGATTTCAAAAACGATAAACTTGATGCCATCGATTTAGAAGAATCGTTAATTAACCCAAAACCATAAACATCATGACCCTTCCAGTAAACATAGAATCGCTAATTGACGGCCGTGTGGTCGAAAGCGACAGAATCGAATTCAAGAAAGGATGGAACCCCGATGCCATCTACCGCACCATCTGCGCCTTCGCCAATGATTTTGAAGACACCAGCGGCGGCTATATCGTTGTCGGCGTCGAAGAAGAAAAAGGCAGAGCCAAACGGCCTGTCTGTGGCGTAAGCCTTAACGAATTGGATGAGATTCAGAAATCAATGATCGGGTTCAACAACCTCATCCAACCCTATTATCAGCCACGAACCGTCATTGAGGATGTGGATGGGAAAAAAGTGTTCATCATTTGGGTTACTGCTGGCGACCGACGGCCTTACAAGGTGCCCGATTACGTAACCGCCAAGCACAAAGAATACAACTACTATATCCGATACAACTCCAGTTCAATCGTAGCCAAAGGCGAATATGAGATGGAACTGATGAATTTGGCCAACCGTGTTCCGTTTGACGACAGGGGAAACATCACAGCAAGCATCAACGACGTGTCAATGCTACTAATAAGGGATTATCTCACGCAAACAAACAGCAAATTGGTCGAACAAATGGAAACTATGACACCGACCCAAGTTCTTCAACAAATGGATTTACTTGACGGGCCCATGGAAGACCTACGGGTTAAGAACATCGCGTTGATGATGTTTTCTTACCATCCAGAAAAATTCTTCCCGAAAACTCAAGTCGAGATTGTAATCTATCCGAAAGGAAAAGAATTAGACCCTGACAATTTTATTGAGTTGGAGCCCATACAAGGACCTATACATCTGATTATCGGGAAAACGCTCGACTATCTTAAGACCATGGTCATTCGGCAAAAAATCGCAAAAGTCGCGACAAAAGCTGAAGCCAATAGAACCTATAACTACCCGTACCAAGCCATTGAAGAAGCAGTTGTGAATGCCTTATATCACCGTTCGTATCAAGAACGCGAGCCTGTAGAAATATCCATTATGCCCGAGCAAATAGAAATTATCAGCTATAGCGGTGCAGATCGAAGCATCAAATTGGAAGATCTTCGGGCTGGCAAACGTGTTCATGCAAGAAGATACAGGAACAGAAGATTAGGGGATTTCTTGAAAGAGTTGGACCTAACTGAAGGCCGTGGTACTGGTATGCCAACAATTAAAAAAGAACTGGAGAAAAACGGATCTGGTAATGCATCCTTCGAATCCGACGAAGAGAGGACTTATTTCTATGTTTCCCTACCTTGCCACAAGGATTTTATCTGCAAAGAATTAATGATTGACGAAGAAGGGCATATACGCGAACGGAAATCGACCTTAGAAATGACTGGTGATGTGAGGAAACAAATATTTGAGTTAATCGCAGCCAACAATCACATCACACGGCGTGAATTATCAGAATCAACTGGCATCAATCAATCTGCAATCCAGAAGCACATTGTTGCACTTATCAACAATGGAAACATTGAAAGAAAAGGCAGAACCAGAGGCAGCTATTTCATCATCATCAAAAACATCTGACAATTATCTAACAGGTGGTCAAATAGGTGGTCAAATAGGTGGTCAAATAGGTGGTCAAATAGGTGGT
>CAMZEK010000013.1 GCA_947305795.1 uncultured Bacteroidales bacterium
TATGGCCTCAAGGGCCGTTCTTTATATTTTTGCAGCCTTCAGAAAGCATGTCATTGCTCAAACAAGTCTGCTTTTTCAGGATTGATTGAATTTATCAGTCGTTCCTTTTCTGACCTTGACAGCTTCTTTAGTTCTTTCTCTCTAACAATAGCTTGGTCTATCAACCCGAATTCTTCAAAATATACCAACTTATGGCACTTGTATTTTGCCGTAAAAAGAGACCCATCACCTTCCTTATGCTCTCGAACACGCCTATCAAGGTCGTTGGTAACGCCAGTATACAGTGCTCGACCATTTTCACTTTGCATCATATATACCCAATAGGTCTTCATTTGCTATTTCTCTGACCGCCTCCCATAGATTCCCTCTCTCGCTTATGCCCTCCTTGGAATGACATGGGAGGCTGACTTATTGCCTGTATATACTGGTTCTGCAGGCCTTTGAGGACATGTCATCCCTGCGGCTGGCGATGCGGTAGCATGGGATCTATGGCCTCAAGGGCCGTTCTTTATATTTTCGCAGGCTTCAGAAAGCATGTCATTCCAACGCCGGATAGCGGGAAGGCTGGAAATGCCTTGCATTCGACGAAGTCAATCTGTGCTTTCTACAGCCGTCCGTCGATGATATCGCGAGGCAAAATGCCTTTCACGTCGTAAATGACACCATTATCTTTCACAAGCGACTTCACATCCAAGCTCAAGAATTCGTTGTGTGACACCGCCAAAATCACAGCGTCGAACTGATCTTCTGGCAACTTGTTAGTCACCGAAACGCCATACTCAAGCTGCACATGCTTGGCATCAGCCCAGGGGTCGTAAATCGTGATGTTTGAAGTATACTCGCGCAAAGTGTGGTAGATGTCGACCACCTTGGTATTGCGGATGTCGGGACAGTTTTCCTTGAAGGTGATGCCGAGAATCAGTATCTTCGCGTCCTTCACCAACACACCCTTCTTGTTCATGCACTTGATGGTTTGGTTGGCCACATAGGCACCCATGCCATCGTTAAGTCGTCTTGCCGCTCGCATGATACGCGGCAAAACACCATAGACCTGCGCCTTTTGAATCAGATAATATGGGTCAACCGAGATGCAATGACCGCCAACCAATCCAGGACTCAGCTTGATGAAGTTCCACTTCGACGAAGCTGCTTCAATGACATCATGCGTGTCAATGCCCATGGCGTTGAAAATCTTGGCCAACTCATTCATGAAGGCAATGTTGACATCACGTTGAGAGTTCTCAATAATCTTGGAGGCTTCAGCCACTTTGATGCTCGGTGCCTTATGCGTACCATTGACGAGGACACTGTTGTAGATTTCATCCACATAGTCAGCGATTTCAGGCGTTGAGCCCGAAGTCACCTTTTTTATTTTCTCCACAGTATGAAGTTTATCGCCAGGGTTGATACGCTCAGGACTATAACCAGCAAAAAAGTCAACATTGAACTTTAACCCCGAGACCTTCTCCACTTCCGGCAAACATTCCTCCTCGGTTACGCCAGGATACACCGTTGACTCATACACCACAACATCGCCTTTGGAGATGACCTTGCCTACAGTTTGACTGGCACCCAAAAGAGGATCCAGGTCGGGACGGTTGTTCTCGTCGACGGGCGTGGGAACCGCCACCACATAGAAGTTACACTTTTTGATTTCGTCAAGGTTGGTGGTGCAACGGAAGCCGTGGTTCTTAATGGCATCTTGAAGGAGTTCGTCGCTGACTTCGAGGGTCGCGTCGTGACCTTGCATCAGGGCATCCACACGGGCTTGGTTCATGTCGAAGCCGATGGTTTCATACTTAGTAGAAAACAATCGAGCCAGTGGCAGGCCCACATAGCCTAAACCGATTACGCAGATTTTAGTTTGTTTCATAAATTATTGTTATTTAATCACTTCCACCCAAACGGATGTTTGCTCAGCGGCAACTTGGCCAAGGGGTGGTAATCGCCGACAAGCCCAATAGGCGTGGCGTTACGGATTTCGTAAACGATTTCGATGCAACGGCGTGCTTCTTCTATACCGAACCCACGACCTGCCAAGATTTCCTCATAGCTCTTGGTGTGCAAGTCTGTGAAACCTACGCTAAACTCAAACTCCTCCCCATCGATTATGATGGTACGATAAGTACGCTTCTCCCCTTCCACAGCATTGGGTGGAAGTGTTTCGGCATTGATGCTGAGGAAATATCGTACGCGAGCGCGTTCCAGTTCAAGATAGCCAGCCACACGGTCGTGCGTCGCAATATGAACGATGTTTTTCTTCACATCACCAAAAACCCAGCAGAGCATATCATAGAAATGCACCCCAATATTGGTAGCGACACCGCCGCTCTTATTGATGTCACCCTTCCATGAGGCATAATACCAGTTACCACGGGAGGTAATGTAGGTCAAATCGATGTCATAGATTTTATCTTTTGGGCCCTCGTCAATCTTCTTTTTCAAGGCTTTGATCTTATCGTGCAAACGCAGTTGGAGGATGGTATAAGCCTTACGGCCTTGCCGTTCCTCTACACGTTGTAACGCATCGATGTTCCAAGGGTTGAGCACAACCGGTTTTTCACAAATGACGTCGGCTCCGAGGCGCAGACCATAGCGCGTATGGGCGTCGTGCAAGTAGTTGGGAGTGCAAACACTTACATAATCAATCCATTCACCATGATCACGCAGCTTGGTGTTGTGGCGGTCAAAAAGTTCCTGCTCGGTGAAGAAAGCCGCTTGCGGGAAATACTTATCCATGATGCCCACGCTGTCGTTCTTGTCGTAGGCCGAGACGAGGTTGTTGCCCGTATCTTTAATGGCTTGAAGATGGCGCGGGGCGATATAGCCACCGACGCCGATGATCGCAAAGTTTTTCATTGTATTTTAGAAACAAATCTTACACAAATCTAATACAAATCTTTTGTGTTTCTTCATGTTGTTGTCCGGCTTGCCCTAATCGGGCTTGCCGAAGGTCATATCTTTCTCGGAACAGATGATAGCTAAGCATTCTTGATAAACTGGCTCTGAATAGCCACAACCAAGTTCATTATACAGCGACATTGCTGCACCAATGATGTTATACATCCGTTTTTTGTAAAGTTGAATATCCATGGCGTTTTTTTAAGGAAACAAATCTTACACAAATCTGAAACAAATCGTTCTTCGCCAATTGTTCTCGTCAGCGAGTCCGATTAGGACGACGCTAATAAAAGGGAACAAAGAAAAATTTATGAAAGATTTACGTAAGATTTGTTTCCCAAAAATCCCAAAAAATCAAAGATTATTCTTCTCGATATCCTTGAAGTACTTGACGGTCTGATACTTCAGCTCGTCGCAGGCTGCGTCGTCGCAAACGATGATGCCTTTGGGATGCATTTGCAACACACTGACCGTCCACATCTGGCTGACGGCGCCTTCGATGGCATGCGCCAAAGCGCGGGCCTTGCCGTGGCCATTGGCCAAGATCATCACCTCACGGCTGTCCATGACGGTGCCCACGCCCACGGTAAGAGCTGTCTTCGGCACCTTGTTAATATCATTCTCGAAGAAACGTGAGTTGGCGATGATGGTGTCCGTGGTAAGGGTCTTCACACGGGTGCGCGAAGTCAGGCTGCTGCCGGGCTCGTTGAAGGCGATGTGGCCGTCGGGACCGATGCCGCCCATGAAGAGGTCGATGCCGCCGTAGCTCTTGATTTTGGCTTCATAGCGGGCACACTCGGCCTCAAGGTCTTCGGCATTGCCGTTCAGGATGTTGACGTTCTCCTTCTTGATGTCGATATGGCTGAAGAAGTTGTTCCACATGAAGCTATGGTAGCTCTCGGGGTGGTTTTCCGGAATCTTCACATATTCGTCCATGTTGAAGGTGACCACGTTCTTGAAGGAGACTTGGCCTTTCTTGCAAAGCTTCACCAGCTCCTTATAAGTGCCGATAGGTGTGGAACCTGTAGGCAGACCCAAGATAAAGGGTTTCTTGGCCGTCGGCTTGAAAGCATTGATGCGTTCAACAATGTGGTTAGCTGCCCAACGCGACATGGCGTCGTAGTTTTTTTCGATAATTACTCTCATGGTATGGGATTTAAAGATTTAAAGATTTAAGATTCAAAATTCAAAATTTAAGATTTTTTGGTCGGGCCTTCGATTGGCTCAGGCACCTTAGCTTATTGTAAAAGCAATGGTCCCTGAGCCCGTCTAAGGGTCGGCTATTTGTTTTTGTTCGTTTATTTATACTTTGCTACTAATTGCGTGAATTCCTCCGTCTCCTTGCGGATTTGCTTGACGAAGCTGACGTCCTCGATGCGACCCACCACGGCAAGTTTCTCTTCCTCGTTGCGGAAGGTGGAGTTACGGATCTCGTTGTCATAGTCTTTCTTACGGCTGATGTACACTTGGTCGCAGATGTACTGCTGGATGTGGATGGCCTTGTCCAAGTTCTCGTGCCACATCTCTTCGGTCATGACATCGGCATCGTCTTTATAGAGGAACATCAAGGCGAAGTAGGCATGGCGCAGCTTTTCATGCTTGTAGTCATTCCAAAGCTCGTCATACCGGTGATGGATCTCGTCCCAAGTGTTGAGTTTGCCGTCGCGGATGTCGGCACGAAGCTGGTCGGCATACTCCTCGGGCATGGTCTGGCCACCGAGGTTGATCCATTTGCGGAGGCGCTTGCCACGCATGTGGTTCACGATGGTTTCCATGTCCTTGTCGGGATGATCCTCAAGATATTGCAAGATGGTCTTCACGGCATAGTAGACAATCATGTCGCCATAGGCGTGATAAGCTTTCAATGCCTTGTCGATGACCACTTTGCGTTTCCCTTTTTCGACATGCTCACCGATGATTTCCAAGGCGTTTACCGTGTCAGGTTCGTTGTAAAGCAAGTTCTTGCCACAGTCGCGCAAGTCATAGTATTCGTATTTTTCGGGATTCTCGCCTTTCGAGCAGAGATAGGCCTTGGCGACCCATACCTCCAAAAGCTTGCGAGCCTCAATGGTCTCTTCAATGGTGTCGGGAGCGAGCGTCTCAAACTCGATGTTTTGGATCTTGCGCTTGCGCTTGTCGCGGCTGATGTATTTCGAGGTGTTGCGTGCGATGGCGTACATGTTGTACATCCACCAATAGGCAGGCATGAGGTGCAGCTCATCATGCGCCACGTCATTGCTCACCAGGCAGAACGGCAGCATGATGTTCAGCTCGTTGGGATAATCGGCCTTGCTCAACAACGTGAATGAAGCAAACTTCGACGAGTGCTTGACGCTCGAGCAAAGTCCGGGCCAGAAGCCACGGGAGGCCACAATCTCGCCGTCGGTGGCGCGACTATTGTGGTTAGAGCCGATGGTGGCACCCGCAGCCATGTTGCTCTGTCCCATGACACAAGCTGAGATGAGGAACGAGTTGTTGTGGTGTTGCTCGTGCGAGGGGAAGATGATGTTGTTCAACACCTCGCAGCACGAAATCGTCGAGTTGTCGCCGAGCACGGAGTGGATAAGCCTTGCGCCGTACTTCAGGTTGCAGTTGTCACCGAGCACAAAGCGTGTGGCCACCACCGAGTAGAAGATGCGGCAGCCGTAGCCCGTCACGCCGTTCACAAGGATGACACCCTCACCGATTTGCGAAGGCTCGTCCTCCGACGAGTTGATGGTGACGTTCTTCAGCTTGCTTGCGCCTTTGATATAACAATGCGGTCCGACTTTGGCATCCTTCAAAATCCAGCAGTTCTTGATGACGCAACTCTCGCCGATGGTGCCGTAGTAGCCGCGATGGAAGTCGACGCTGGCTTGGGTGATTTCCTTCAGGCGTTCTTGCAATTTGGTGTCGTCGGTGTATTTGGCCCAAAGGTAGGCATCGGCAGTGGTCATGCCGTCGAAAGGCATGATTTTGCGGCTCCCGATCTCGTTCATCACTTCAAGCCACACGCGCACATCCTCAGGCTCACCTTCCTTGATGGTGCCATTACCGAACTTGGAGTGGTCAGTGGTCGACACCTCTTGAATGTTGAACAAGATACAGCGGTTGCCTATGATGTAATTCGCCAGATAGTGTACGTCATGGATGGCCACATCGTCGCCAATATCGCATGAGATGATGCTGCTGTCGGTAATGCCGATGGGCACGCGCAAGTCGTGGTATTGCAGCACTTTATTGCACACACGGCCGATACGCACCATACCAAAGAAGTGGTTGTTGCGCACCATGTTGGTGTCAAATTCGTCCGTTACCCAGATGTCGTCCCAATTGGTGGCGGTATTGCTGTTCTTCACCAAGCGTTCAATTTCGTCGGAACGCAGATGCCGCCAGCCGCCAGCGGGCTTTTTCACCTGTTGGTTGCGGTAATAGTATTCATCATGACCGTCATGCAAATACTTCTCTTCGATGAAGTTCTTGTAAATCCGGTCGTATTCTATAATAGTTACTTTATCCATTTAATTGTTTTATATTTATTTCGTTATCAATAAGTTATCTGTAATCCAAGTATTTCGACTGAGTCCGGGTTATGCCCGTCGTCTCAGTCTAGGGTTACGGAAACGGCTTCACGACCCTGCCATAGCGGATGCTGGTCTTCTTGATAAAAACGAAACTATACATATCTTTTCAGGGGTTTTTATGTCTTCTTAGTACCCGTTGGGATTGTTCCGCTGCCAGTTCCAGGCATCGCGGCACATCTCGTCAAGGCCATACTGAGCCTTCCAGCCGAGTTCGCGTTCCACCTTGGCAGGATTGGAATAACAAGTTGCAATGTCGCCTGCCCTGCGTGGTTTGATGCTGTAGGGAATCTTGATTCCATTCACTTTCTCGAAGGCCTTCACCAACTGTAGCACCGAATAGCCCTGACCCGTGCCAAGGTTGTAGATGGCGCAGCCGCATTTTTTCTCAATGGCTTGCAATGCTGCCACATGGCCACGCGCTAAGTCCACCACATGGATATAGTCGCGGACACCCGTACCGTCAGGAGTGGGATAGTCATTGCCAAAGACGCCCAACTCCTCGCGCTTGCCCACGGCCACTTGGGTGACATAGGGCATCAGATTGTTCGGGATGCCGTTGGGGTTTTCCCCTATCCTGCCACTCGGATGCGCTCCGATGGGATTGAAATAGCGCAATAGCACCACGTTCCATTCTTTGTCGGCTTTCTGCATGTCCATCATGATTTCCTCCAACATGCTCTTGGTTTGGCCGTAAGGGTTGGTGCAATGCCCTTTGGGGCATTCTTCCGTGATGGGAATGATGGCCGGGTCGCCGTAAACGGTTGCCGACGAAGAGAAGATGATGTTCTTGCAGCCATGTTGGCGCATCACATCGAGTAGCGTCAATGTACCACCAATGTTGTTCTCGTAGTATTCCCAGGGTTTCTCGACGCTCTCTCCCACTGCTTTCAATCCAGCAAAATGGATGCAGGCATCGAAACGATGAGCTTCCATCACGCGGTTGAGACCTTCACGGTCGCGGATATCAACTTCATAGAAGGGGATTTTTTTGCCTGTCAACTCCGCCACACGCTCCAGCGACTTGGGGTTGGCATTGCAGAGGTTATCTATGACGACGGTTTCATGTCCCGCCGCATTAAGCTCGACCAAGGTATGGGAGCCGATAAAACCGGCACCGCCTGTGACTAAGATGTTCATGGATTTACTTCTTTGATGAGTTGTTTTGGTCTTGTTTAAAAAAAGAATGCTTTATTGAGAAATCCAAGCGGAAATCCTCATGGCGGACTTGGTCCGCCATCCCTCACGCTTTGGGAAATGCTTTATTGAGAAATCCAAACGGAAACCCTCATGGCGGACTTGGTCCGCCATCCCTCACGCTTTGGGACTACCTGCAACGAGAACGCCTTTTTCATAGGCCTCTTTTACAGCTTGCAAATACACTTCATCCAACCCTATTTCATCAGACAAGTCTTTCCATTCTGGATTGAATTCATTTATCAACGCCTCTTTCCATTCTCTATGCCAGTTCTTCAGTTGCTTCTCTCGCTTGATTGCTTTGTTTAGTTTTTCGAATACCTCATAATAAACAAGCAATTCAAGATTGTATCGGTTGGAAAAACCTTCATTGATATGCAGCTTGTGTTCGGCTAGTCTTCGTTGGAGATTCCTTGTTACACCAAGGTATAAGGTGGTTTTGTTTTTGTTCGTGAGTATGTATACTATTCCTTGAAGGGGCATGTGATAGTCGTTTCGTGTCAAGGATTGCGGATCAAGTCCGCAATGAAGGTTCTGAGTGGAAGTGCGTCGTTAAGGTTGGGGGATCGTGTGATTGATTGTGTGGTTTTAATTCTGTATCATACTAATCTCCTCCGAATCAAGCTGATATATCGAATAAATCAAAACATCAATTTCCTTTGGTGCGTTTGTGTCACCATGGAGGGCTTGATTAACGAGCTTGCTCAGTTGTTTATCTTGATCAGGCGTAATCTTTGGGAAGGGCAAGGCCGAAAGATTTCCTTTCAAGATTTTAAGGTCGTCGAAACGCTTGACATACAAGAAGTTGAACAAAGACGAATTGAGAAATGCCAACACCGTCTTGATACTCATACCCTCCACATCAGGAATGAGGATGTTCGCGCTGTTGAGGAATAGGCTCTGTGTATCGTCATAAGTAAAACAAAGGCGGCTCGAAACGAACTTGTACACCAACTTCTCCTTCGCACGGTAAAACTCTTCTTTTGCACATTGCTGAAAATCAGCGCGATTAAATTTGACGTAACGGCTTGCAGGCTTCAGGCTGTATTTGCCGATGTCCTTGCCCCTATAGATTTTCTCCAAACCTTTTATCGGTCTGTCTTTCAACACTTTGGCGTTGTTTCCCGTGATGATGCCCAAGGCCCAACGGCTATGCGAAAGGTCGTCGTGGCGTAGTCGTTCCACTTTGCTGATGATAGCCTCGTCACGGTCGTTGAGCATCGGGATGGCACAATAATCATCGTTACGCGGCACAAATTCCTTCCTCGACACCTCGTTCTTCTCGCTGATCACTACATAATTCTGACTTTCAAAAACAGGTTTTCTGCTGACTCTTAGGCTGACGAAATCTGTAAACACGCCTTTGAAACGCTCGCGATAACACTTCAGGCTTTCCATGCGCGTCTCATGCGTCACGAAGCGGCGGAAGTCAGCATGTACTTTGATTTTGAGTAGTGAGGTAGGCAAAAGGAAACAAAGTATCCCATTCTTTTTCAAGAACTTAAACGACTCAGTAAAGAACAATGAAGCCTTCTCGTGCGAGGCAATAATGTTGGATTCGTGCTTTTTGCCCTTCTCCGTACCCCATGGTGGATTGGTGACGATATAATCGAACTTCAAATCGTCCAAGGCCGAGGCTGCGTGAAGCAAGAAATCCATCTGGTAAATCTGTGGGTAAACCGCTGAATCATTGTACTTTACCATTAGATTAGCCTTGGCAATCATCACCGCCAAAGGATCGTTGTCGACGCCGAAAAGCTGTTCCATACGCGCATGTTCCATTTTGAGCAGGAAGATGCCGCTACCGCAACACGGATCCAAAAACGTCTCTCCCATGACCATGTGAATGTCAGACAACATCTCTTTGACAATCACGGGCTTGGTATAGTAAAGTCCCTTCAGGATGCGATGGCCTTCTGCTGTCAGCGACTGGTAAATGAATCCTATCCAGTCGTCCTGTCTGTTTTTCAGGATTTGCCTTGGGACAGACACATCAAGTCGCTGATAGTGCGCATATTCCTCAAAGAAACGCTTGCGGTTGGCCTCATTGACCTTGTTGTGCTCCAAATATAAGGCACAAAGGGTGAAAATCAGCTCGTTGATGGGATAAGTGGTGTCTCTCAGTTCCTCCACGAAACGTGACAAACTGCCCGCCATCACATAGCCTTCCGGCGTGATGATTTTTTGCGAGCGGCTCTTGTTGGCACGCCGAGTCAGGCGGTCGTTGCCGTTGTGCCGCAGTTTGTCCCAATTGCGTCGGGTGGCCTCTGAAATCAATAATTCCGTTGCTTTTGTCATGGTATAGCTTCGCCTTCTAAATCCCACAAGCCTATGCTAAGGAACTGTATATCATTACTTTACAAAACTCGCCTATTATGGCAAAATAAAATTTTGGCAAAAGTAAGGAAAATATGTGTACGCCCGTTGTTTATTTAAAAATAAAAGAAGCCTTATTCGAAAAATAATCCCTAAATTTGCCCCACAAAACAACACACGAAAATGATACTTTGTTTGGAAACAGCCACGCCGGTTTGCTCGGTGGCACTCAACGACGGATGCTGCACTTTGGCCTTGCGCGAAACAGAGGGACAAAACGCTCATTCCGAGAAGATTACCAACTTCATCCGCGAGGTGATGGAAACGGCTGGAATCGACTATAGGCAGTTGGATGCCGTGGCGGTGAGCAAGGGGCCTGGCTCCTACACGGGTTTGCGCATTGGCGTGAGTACGGCCAAGGGCATTTGCTATGCCGCCGACCTGCCCCTGATGGCCATCGACACCTTGGAGGCTATGGCCCACGGAATGAAGGCTAAGCTTGACAGTCAAATCACTGAAAATGACCTGCTTGTCCCGATGATTGATGCACGAAGAATGGAAGTGTATGCCGCCATTTTCGATGCCAATTTGAACAAAATCGACGACACGGCAGCTTTGGTCGTTGATGAGAATTCGTTTGAGGAGTTGCGGAAAGACCATCATCTCTGGCTTTTCGGCGATGGTGCGCCAAAACTAAGCAAACTCTTTGAAGATCAACCCAATATCAGCATCATTGACGGCTTTAAGCCTTCGGCAGCCTATATGCGGTCTCTGGCGGAAAGAGCCTTGTTGAACAAAAATTTCGTCGATGTGGCGTATTTTGAACCATTTTATTTGAAAGATTTTATCGCGGGCAAACCGCATGTAAAAGGATTAGTTGAGAGTTAAAAATTGATAGTTGAAAGTTATGAAAAAGGTAGTATTGTTTGCTTTGTATTTGGTGATGGGTCTTGGCGCTTTCGCGCAACATCTCTACGAGCACGAGTACCCCGTCATCACGGAAGAAGACCCAACCATCCGAGCTTTGTTGGATTCGGTTTCGGTGGACAGTATTGAAGCCACTATTTCGCACCTGTGTTCGTACTGGAACCGTCGTTGCGACAGCCGTTATATTTACGATGTACAGGATTGGCTTGCAGCGCGTTACAATAGTCTTGAAGGCATTGATACTGTGATGTTGCATGATTTCAAACTCCACAAACCTGGATTTCCAGAGGAGACCGGCGACAACATCATCGCCATCCAATGGGGCACCAAAACGCCGGAGGAATTTGTGGTTTGTGGTGCGCATTACGACTCATGGAACACCGACGGCGCCGACCCTGACACCATCCGTGCCCCTGGTGCCGACGATAACGCCACGGGCGTGGCGGGCATCTGGGAAACAGCCCGTTTGCTCAGCCATTACAAGTTCGACCGCAGCATCATTTATGCCAACTGGTGCGCTGAGGAAATCGGACTGAAAGGCAGCAAGGCATACGCCGATGAATGTGCTGAAAAACAGATGGATATAGTAGGTTACTTCAACATGGACATGAATGGTTACCTTGAGGAAGGCACCGATATTCATGTGCATCTCATTTACGTTAACCGCGACTCTCTTTTGGCCAATTATTTCTTCAATTTCTGCGACATCTATTATCCCGACATGCCCATCCGTCAGAATTGGATGCCGACAGGTAGCGACAGTGACTTTTCTTCCTTCAACCGCAATGGTTACGCAGCCTTGCACCCTTTCGAGGATGTGCATGCTTATTCACAGTTCATCCACACACGTCAAGATGTTTTGGGCGTGAGTGTCAACAACTTGGAGCAGTCACGACGTTTCGCACAACTCAACCTCGGTGCCGTGGCGCACTTGGCCGGATTGAACAATACTTCGATCGTGGAGCATGAGACACCTTTGGTAACATTGTATCCCAATCCGACGAAAGACGTGGTCAACATCGTGGCTGATGACGACATCCAACGGGTCACGGTGGTCAATCTCTTGGGACAGGTTGTCGACCAAAGTGAAGTTCAAAACTCAAATAAGCTGACATTGTTTACAAATGGTTATCCATCAGGTGTTTATCTGTTGAATATCGACACCAAAAAAGGGACTGCCACTCGACGTTTGGTCGTTTGGTAATAGCCGTGCATGTCATTTCCACTCAAGCCGTGCATGTCATTGACTTCGTCGAATCTTCGATTTCCAACGTAGGTATATGCGTTGGCTTGGAATCTATAGGAGGCGGCTCGGAAAAGAAACAGCATTTCGGACGGCCTTTGACGCCATAGATCCCAGCTCCCGCACAAGACAACGCTGGGATGACATGGCCTCAAAGCCTATATGACATGCTTTCTTTAACCCAAAGCCTTTACCCCTGCGTCGATGCGCTTGAGGGTTTCTTCCTTGCCCAAAAGTTCGAGAATTTCGCCGATATGCGGGCCTTTTCCAGCACCGACCACCATCAGGCGGAGACCATTCATCACCAAGCCCATGTTTAGCTCGTTGCTTGTAATCCAGTTATTTAGTGTCTCATCGATGTTGGCCAAGTCGAAAGGTTCGATGTCCTTGATGACTTCCTTGACCTTGAGCATGGTCTCAGCTGAATTTTCCTTCCAACGTTTTTTGACCGTCACGGGGTCGTATTCCGTCGGGGCCTCGAAGAAGAAGAAACTTTGATCCCAGATTTCCTTCACGAAATTCACCCTATCTTTCACCAAACCAGCGACTTTTACAGCGAAATCGAGAGGAGTATCAATATCCTTTTCAGCCTTCAACCAAGCCTGATAATCTGCACCGACTTCTTCATTCGACTTGCGCATAAGCCATTCGTGGTTGAACCACTTTGTCTTTTCCACGTTGAACTTGGCGCCGCTCTTGCTACAACGCTCCAACGAGAAGGCCTGAATGAGTTCGTCCATGGTGAAGATTTCCTGCTCGGTGCCAGGATTCCAACCCAACAGCGCCAACATATTGATGAACGCCTCAGGATAGTAGCCCGACTGTTTGTAACCTGAAGCTGTGTCGCCCGTTTTCGGGTCAACCCAATACATCGGGAAAACGGGGAAACCGAGTCGGTCGCCATCGCGTTTGCTGAGCTTGCCGTTGCCGTCGGGTTTGAGCAGCAAGGGCAGGTGAGCGAACTGCGGTGATTCCCAGCCGAAAGCCTCGTAAAGCATGACGTGAAGCGGCATCGAAGGCAGCCATTCCTCGCCACGGATGACGTGACTGATTTTCATCAAGTGGTCGTCGACGATGTTGGCCAAGTGGTAGGTCGGCATTCCGTCACTCTTGAACAAGACCTTATCGTCTAAGGTGTTGGTCTGCACCTTCACCTCACCACGGATGAGGTCGTGCATGACGATTTCGCGGTCTTCAGGAATCATGAAACGTACCGTATAAGGCGTGCCTTCAGCGATGAGTTTGTCGACCTCTTCCTTGCTCATGGTCAGGCTGTTGCGCAGGTGCTTGCGACTTTGGCAATTGTAGATGAAGGTCTGCTTGTTGGCTTCGGCTTCCTTGCGGTATTGGTCAAGCTCCTCGGCAGTGTCGAAGGCAATGTAGGCACAACCTTTGGCCAAAAGCTCGTCGCTATATTGTTTATAAAGGTGCTTACGGTTGCTCTGCTTGTAAGGGCCGTATTCTCCGCCCACGTAGTCGCTTTCGTCGAACTTGATGCCGCACCATTCGAGCGATTCAACAATATATTGCTCGGCACCCGGTACGAAACGCGTCTGGTCGGTATCCTCGATACGGAGGATCATTTTGCCGCCGTTTTTCTTGGCAAACAGGTAGTTATATAACGCCGTTCTCACGCCCCCGATATGCAAGGGACCCGTCGGGCTGGGGGCAAATCTTACTCTGACTTCTTTCATTTTATGTTGGATTTTGAAGCTGCAAAAATAAGGAATCTGTTTCATTTACTCAAAAAAACGTATATTTGCCAAAAATATCGTCATGAACCATGAACAGCAAAAAAATCCATAAAGTGCTGATTGCCAATCGAGGAGAGATTGCTGTGCGCATCATCAAGACCTTGCGCAAGCTGCATATCGCCTCGGTGGCGGTCTTCGCCGAAAACGACGCCAACGCTTTGCACCGCCGTATGGCCGATGAAGCTTGTCCCTTGGGCGGCGGCGCCTTGAAAGACACCTATCTCAACGTACAGAAAATCATCGATGCGGCCTTGGATGCCGGTGCCGATGCCATTCATCCAGGCTACGGCTTCCTCTCCGAAAGTCCCGATTTGGCCGAAGCCTGCGAAGCCAACAACCTGATTTTCATTGGTCCCAACGCCGAAGTCATGCGGCTGATGGGCAACAAGGTAGCGGCGCGAAAGATGGCCGTCAAGTACGGCATTCCCGTCACCTTCGGCATGATGGGTAGCCAAGAGGAAATTCTTGAACAAGCCGACAGCCTGCCCTATCCTGTATTAATCAAGGCGGCGGCGGGCGGCGGCGGTAAGGGAATGCACATCGTTTGGCAAAAAAGCGACCTGAAAGACGAGATGGAACGCGCTTCCCGCGAGGCCATGAAATACTTCGGCGACGGTACTGTTTTCGTAGAGCAATACATTGAAAATCCGCGACATATCGAGGTACAAATCCTTGCCGACCACTTTGGCAACGTGATTCACCTCTACGAGCGCGAATGCACCATTCAACGGCGCTACCAGAAAATCATCGAGGAATCGCCCTCGCCGACTTTGACGGACGAAAAACGCCAACAGTTGTGCGAAACGGCGGTCAAGCTGTGCAAGGCGATACAATACCAAAACGCGGGCACAGTGGAGTTTTTGGTCGATAAGGACCTGAATTTCTACTTCTTGGAGGTGAACACACGTATTCAGGTGGAGCACCCTGTCACGGAGTTACGCACGGGTATCGACATCGTGGAGGAGCAAATCCGCATCGCACGCGGCAAGGAAATGGGCTGGACGCAAGAAGCCATACAGCCGCAAGGTCACGCCATCGAGCTGCGTATCTATGCCGAAAACCCTGAAAACGGTTTCCTTCCAACCCCCGGTAAGGTGACCGCCTATCACGAACCACAGGTGCGCGGTGCAAGAGTAGACAGCAGTATCGACGGAAACTGCACGATTTCAGAGGCTTACGACCCGATGATTGCCAAGCTGAGCTGCCATGCCAAAGACCGTCAAGCTGCTTTGGAAACCGCCCAACGCGCCCTGAAGGACTTCATCATCCAAGGCCTGACCACCAACAAGGCCTATCTTTGGGAAGTCGTCAAAAATGCGGATTTTGTTGACAACAAGATAGATACTGGATTTTGCGCCACCCATCAGGAAGCCTTATTGAAAGCCTTGAACGACAGTCGCAAAGCGCAGAATGTCAACGACATCGTAGCCTCGTTCCTTTTGTTTGACTTCTGCAAGAAACAGCTTGAGAATCACACTGAAAACGTGTGGGAGGAAATCGGCTATTGGCGCTACCATATGCAACTCATTGTAAACGTGGAAGGTAAAAGGATCCCTGTCTGCATCGAGGCTGCTGAAGCAGGGAAAATCAAAGGCACGGTTGATGGCAGTCCGTTCAAGGTGGAGTTCATCCAATACGACAACAAACAACTGAAAATCATGCTGAACGGTCGCACAGAGACGGTCTATTGCTCCGTCAACGACGAACAAAAGAACATCGTCAATTTCCATGGCCTCAATTTCACTTGTTTCCGCACCGACCAACTCAACGACACGACGGACTATTCGTGCAAGGAATCGGTGAACGACAAATCACGTTTGGTGTCGCCGATGCCTGGTAAAGTGGTGAAAATCAATGTAAAGGAAGGCGATACGGTAAGCGAAGGCATGATTATGATGGTCGTGGAGGCAATGAAGATGGAGAACAATATCGTGGCTTCGGGCACAGCGAAGGTGAAAAAAATCCTCGTGACCGAGGGGCAAATGGTAGACAATAAAATGCAACTTTTAGAGTTGGAATCTTGAATCCTTGAATTTTAAATTTTGAATCATAAATGAACTTTGACCTCACAAAAGAACAGGAAGCCCTCCGCCAACGGGTGCGCGACTTCGCCGAACAGGAAGTGAAACCCGTCGCCCGCCAAAACGATGAAGACCAGCATTTCGATGTCGGTCTGACACTTAAAATGGCCGAACTCGGTCTGTTGGGCATGACTGTTCCGAAGGAATACGGCGGCCAAGGGCTTGACAATCTGAGCTATATCATCGCCGTGGAGGAATTGGCCCGCGTGGACGGCTCCACCGCTGCCACCATCGCCGCCGACAACTCCTTGGGCATCGGCCCTATCAAGGACTACGGCACCGAGGAGCAGAAACGCAAATATCTGCCCCAACTCTGCAAAGACCGTCTGTGGGGCTTCGGCCTGACCGAGGAAGACGCCGGCAGCGACTCGCGCGGCACCAAGACCACCGCCCAGTTTGACGGCACCTTCTGGCACCTCAACGGCTCCAAAATCTTCATCACCAACAGCGCGACGCCCATCAGCCTCGGTACGACGGTGCAAGCCGTTTCAGGCGAGAAAGACGGCAAGCCAGAATTCACTGCCTTATTGGTGGAAAACAAAAAGGAAGGCTACACACAGACACCTATGCACGACAAGATGATGTGGCGTGCCTCCAACACGGGTAAGTTGATTTTCAACGATGTACGCCTCTCCGAAGACTGCATCCTCGGCAAGCCAGGCGAAGGCTCCCACATCATGCTGGCCACTTTGGATTCGGGTCGTCTGTCGATTGCGGCAATGGGTCTGGGCTGTGCGCAAGGCGCCTACGAGATGGCGTTGGCCTATTCCAAGAAACGCGTGCAGTTTGGCAAGCCAGTATGCAAGTTCCAGGCGGTTGGTTTCAAGTTGGCGGACATGGCCATGAAGATTGAGGCAGCGCGCAACCTGCTCTATCGTGCCTGCTGGCTCAAGGACCAGCACCGTCCTTTTGGCATGGAGGCCGCCATGGCGAAACTCTATTGCTCCGAAGTGGCCGCCGAGGTCTGCGACAACGCCGTTCAGGTGATGGGTGGTCACGGGCTGCTGAAGGAGTTCGACATGGAGCGCTTCTACCGCGACCAACGCATCCTGCAAATCGGCGAAGGCACCTCCGAAATCCTCCGCTTAGTGATTTCACGGGCTATAGGCTGCTGATCGTAAAAGCGAGGTTTTCAGTTGGTTGGTTGTGTTACAACCTATCTTATCTTAAGAACGGATACTTCTTCCTGATGATGTCCGCAAGAAGTTGTGCCACTTGTTTGGTGGATTGTCCAGTGACATTGAACACGAAATTGTAGTTGTGGGCATCGTAGCGTGAGGTGTTGGCAACCGTTTTGACGAAGGTGTCGCGTGCTTTGTCGGTGCTGTCAATGACTTTGGCGGCTTCCTCTGGACTTAGATGCTGCTTGACGGCGATGCGGGCGATGCGGGCGTCGCGGTCAGCTATGATAAGTAAGTGAAGTGCGTTGGGGTTGTCGCGGAAGATATGGAAGCCGGCGCGACCGACAATGATGCAGTTTTCTTGCTCTGCCAGTTCGCGCAACAAACGAGCCTCGGCATAGTAAAGGGTCAACGGTGTAGCTTCTGGGCGGGTGCCAGAGGTGGCACTGGACTGGCTGGCGGCACCAAATTGCTGATAGAAGCGGCAGAAGTCGGCCCACCAATTGGATTTCTGAGCCTTGATACGGTCCATGTTCTCAATTGTCATGTCGAATTGTTCGGCAATGCTTTGCAGCATGGCACGACCATAAACCTTAAAGCCCAGTTCCTCTCCTAGCAGGCGAGCAATCTCGCCGCCACCACTACCAGATTCACGGTTGATAGTAATAATAATTTTGGGGTTATCCATAATGTAGTATATGCTTATGTGCGGCAAAAGTACAAAAAAAGTGGAAACAGTTACTGAATTGTTGAACTGTTGATTGTTGAACTGTAAGCCATAAGCCTAGTTGTTGCTGGACTAATAGCTTATGGCTTACGGCTTTCCGATCATCTCACCACAACCTTCTGCGTCTTCACGTCGTCGCCGTTGATGAGGCGGAGTCCCTGCCTTCCGTAGAATACGGATATCAAAAAGTAAACAGGTCATCCATAATAACCACTTTCTGAAACCTTCCGCTATAGATACCGTTTTTCAGACCGTAGGTGGTCACCAGCGTCATCTGTGGATTTTTGCGACGGTTGGTTTTCTCTGTGATGGCTACTATTTTATTACGGAGTTTCTCATCATAGTCTTTGTCGATGGAAAACGTTCCTTGCACAAATTTCATCTCACACACATTCACCACTCTGTCGGCTCGGTCAATGAGCATGTCAATCTGAGCTCCTGGTGTATCTCCATCTGAAATCAACTTCCAAGGATAGATCTCTGTATGAACACCTTGGATGCCTAATGCCCGTTTGATTTGTTCCTGATGGGAAAAACACACGTTCTCGAACGCTTGGCCGCGCCAAGGACTGAGTTTTGGCAAGTTTTGGTTGTCCTGCCAATAGGTCTTGTTATTGGTGGGATGCTTTAAAGCAAAAGTCAGATAAAACAAGCAAAATGGGTCGGTGAGCTTATAGTACTTGTTTCTTTTGGATTCCCCAAAATTGAAGAAGGTGGTGATCATGTCACATTCTTCCAAAGAGAGTAGTACCTCCGAGAGGTTCCCTCCGTCGGTAATGCCGAGTTCTTTGCATATCTGGGAACGCAACACACCGTAACGGTATTTGCTGACACACTCAACAATTTTTTTGAATTTGTCATTGTCGGCAAACATAGATTGAAACAACCGTTCATATTCTTTGTCAAGTTTGTTGCCCCGGCTGAAGAAAATGGCATCCACATTCTGGGCCATCGATTTTCCCTTCTCGAACAAAGAAAGATAATAAGGGACCCCACCTACAATCATGTATGACTGCACTATATCATACCTATCCATTAAAACGCCTCTCCGTTGGAAATACGTCTCTGTTTCGGAAAGCGTAAAAGGATGGATGTGAATGTCGCGGGAAGTCCTGTCATACAATCCTCCGTTGTTGTTGACCAACTTGTCCAACATCCATGTGGTTGCACTTCCAGCGGCAATCAACAGTAGTTTGTGTCGTCCAGAAGCATATCGGTTCCAAAAGTGCTCCAAAGCACTCATAAAACCTGCCCGAGGCGTGTCTAACCAAGGCAGTTCGTCAATAAACAGAATCAGCCTTTCCTCGGATGGGTGTTGTTGAATAAGTCGCCATAATCTGTCAAAAGCGTCGAACCAGTCTTTGATTGGGGAATCATCAAGATACCCGTACAACTTCAGTGTCTTTCCAAACTCGTCTAATTGGATTCTGTAAAGCAATTCCGGCTGCCGGTCTTTCAGTTCCTGTGGAGATATGGCTGTATGAAAAAAAGTGAACTCATCATTAAAATACTCCCTGATGAGAAAGGTTTTTCCGACACGCCGCCTGCCATACACAGCGACAAACTGAGGGAGTTCCTCCTCCATAAGGGAGTCCAATTGACGTATTTCCGCTTCTCTTGCAACAATTGACGTTCTCATAAATAGTTATTTGGCGGCAAAGATACAAAAATGTATTTCGCCGCCAAATAATTTTTTTTAAAATTGATGTCATTCGATGACAATCTTCTGCGTCTTCACGTCGTCGCCATTGCTGATGATGTTGCCGTTACTGATGAAGGCGAAGGCATTGTCGCCGTCAGCGTTCCCGCTGTTGGAGCCTGCGGCAAACACAAATTTATTATTAGCTTCTTAGCTGTAGCCATCAGCTGTCAGCTTGGTAGCACCATGACTGACGGCTGATTTAAGGATTTAAGGGTGTTTCAGCTTTCAACTCTTCGATGAGATGGGTGAGATGGGTGAGGGAAGTAAGGCTGTCAAGGGTGTAAGCACTGGTATAGAACAAGTTGGCGGAGGGAGGCGTTCCCACGTCATCGCCCTCTTCTTCGCGAGCATCGGTGTATTTCATCACTTCCTGCTCAGTGATGTCGATGGCGGCCATGTTTTGCAAGTTGAAGTAGCGGAGGGAGGCGGCGGCGTAGCTTAGCCAGCATCGGCGATTGTGAACGGCTTTCAAGGCGGCGCGCACACGTTTGGAATGCATCATTTTCATAGGGATGGTGTTACCTTCGTATTTGTCGGGGTTGACGTTGACATCGTACAAAGCCTCGGGCACCCCTTTCACCCATTCGTTGAACTGCTCCTCGACACCGTTGATGGCCGAAAAACAAGCCCCCACATTATCGATAAATTGCACATTGTTGACATTCTTCCAAGTCTCGATGTTGTTGGAGAAGACGTTTTCGGCTGTGTGGTCATGATTAAGGGTGGCGAGATTGGTGGCTTTGTCAATGAGATTGTCAAGTTCCTTCTCGGGCAGCAATTCAAGGTCTTCGTAGGACATACAGAGGAGCCAGGCTGCGATGCTGTCGGTGGGAGCCATGCGTTCGACGCGTGTCTCGAGGGTTCGGGCAAAGCTCTCAATGTTGCTCATTACCATCAAAGCCGTCATCTTGCGGTCTTGAACTTTACGATGTTGTTGAATTAGGGCATTGGTGCCGAAAGTGAGAATGATGGAGATGGTAGTTCCCAGGACGGTGCGAAACAAGTTTCCCAAAAAATTCTTGCTGCCTTTCACTGTCTGGTCGTCGCCATTCTTTATCTCGGAATTGGAAATTTCGATATCATCCATGAATCATTTTTAATTTATAATAAGCTAATAATCAAATCATTTTACCACAATTTTCTGCGTCTTCACGTCGTCGCCGTTAATGAGGCGCAGCACATAAACGCTGCCTTACGGGAAAGTCCAAGTAAGTAACTGTTCAAAATTAAACTGCATTATTATAAGCTTTTTAGCTGTAATCAGCCGTCAGTTATCAGCTTGGTAGCCCCATAGCTGACTGCTGACGGCCAAATTCTCCTGCCTTTTATGTAAACTAATTCAACTCTACTAAAAGCGGCAAAGTTAGAAATGCAAGCGCAAAAATAAAAATGCATTAGACACAATCAATGGATTTCAAACAGGTTTAGGAATCCTGTCATCATGAACACGCTACGTATGTCGTTGGTAATGCTGCGAACGATTATCTTGCCTCCCTTTTCAGCAGCAGCTTTGCGAAGCATAAGGAAGATACGGAGACCGGAACTGGAGATGTAAGTAAGTTCCGAGCAGTCCAAAATGATGCTGTTGGAGGCTTCTTCGGCCAAAGCGTTCATTTGAGGAGTGATTTCCTGGGCTGCTGGGGTGTCCAAACGGCCAGAAAAGTATACCGTAATCGTATTGTTTTCACGCGAGATATTAATATTCATGTTGTTAGTAGTTTTTAGTTATTGTTAATACGTTTTTTCCTTCTTTTCGCTCATAATTCACCGTATCCATGATGGTACGAACGAGGTGGATGCCCAAGCCGCCAATCGGTCGTTCACCCATATCCGCATTGATGTCAACCGTTTCCTTGGCTGTAGGATCGAAAGGTTTTCCGCTGTCGGTGATGACGAACGACACACGCTTCCCCTCAACCATAGCCTCAATGTCCACCACATTGTCCGTTTTTTCGGGATAGGCATACATGATCACATTGCTCACGGCCTCTTCCAAAGCCAAGTTGAGATTGAAAATGGCTTCGTGGTCGAGTTGCGCTTCTTCTGCCACAGCATCCACAAACTCGGGCAACAATGCTATTTGTTCGATGTTGTTATGCAGGGTAAGGTGATGCGAATTCTTGTTCGCATGGCCTAAATAGTGGATGAAGAGCATGGTCAGGTCGTCGCTCTGCGGAGCCTCGCCGACAAAGAGGGAAACCTGCTGCTTGATGTTCTCCAAATGGTCTTGTGAACGTTTTTTTCCGTGTAGCGTCTTCTCTATTCGAGCCTCGCCAAATTGTTCCTGGGCAGCATTTTCAGCCTCTGAAAGTCCGTCAGTATAAAGGAACAGGGCATCGTCATAGTGGAAGGGCGTTTCCTGCTCGATGAAATCCATTCCACTAAGGATGCCTAACGGAAGGTTGGGTTCCACAGGCAGCATCCTGATGGCGTCGGTGAGGATCATGGGCGGATTGTGGCCAGCGTTGCAATAGCGCAGTTGGCCAGCGTTCAGGTCAAGCACACCGCAGAAGAAGGTGACGAACATGCTACTCTCGTTGGTCTCCGACATGGAGTTGTTCATTGAGGTTACGATTTTTGCCGGGCTGTCTTCGTGGGTCGACATGGCGCGAAACAGGCTTCGGGTAACCGCCATCACCAAAGAAGCAGGAATGCCCTTGCCCGAGACGTCAGCGATGCAGAAGAACAGTTTTTCGTCACGGATGAAAAAGTCATACAGGTCACCTCCCACTTCTTTGGCGGGAATGATGGCGGCAGCGAGATCCAAATCCTTTCGTTCTGGAAAAGGCGGAAAAGTCTTGGGAATCATTGCCATCTGGATTTCTCGGGCAATATGAAGCTCGTTCTCTATCCGTTCTTTCTGCTCGTTCAGATGATGGTATTTAGCCTGGTTTTTGGCCGCCACTCTGAGAATGACAATGAGCATGGCCAAACCCAATAGTTGCAACAACTTCACAATCATTCCAATGCGGCGAACACCGTTGTACAGCTCTTTTTCAGGAAGGACAATAGACAAAGACCAACCCGTTCGTTCCACAGGTGAGAAATAGACATGGTTGGTTTGTCCCTGATAGCGGACGGGCATTTCGCCTGACTGGCCAGATAGCATGGCTCGGTTGACACGGTCAAGAGCTTCATAGTCGTCAGATTCCAATGCTAACCGATCAACGGTGGTTTGCATCACCAAGGTTTCAACGGGACATACCATGATTTGTCCACTGCGACTGATGACTATGTTGAAGGCATTGGGGTAAACCTTGATTTCGCCAACGAGTTCCGTAAGCCAGTCCAAAGAAATATCGGCAGTCAGGATAGCAGCTATGGTGCCGTTTTTGTCTTTTACTGGCATGGAAAAGGTGGTCATCAAGATGTCGCCGCCATTTTCGTCGAAATAGGGTTCCGACCAGTAACTGTCATTCAGCTCCAAGGGTTTTGTAAACCATTCCTGGGAGGGATAGTCGTATTCCTCCGTGGCCAGTGAAACCCTCCTAATCTCACCCGTCTCCATGTTTTTCGCGACGTATGGGGCAAAAAGGGAATCTTTTACGCTGTAGCCAGGTACAAGAGCCATGGTTGATCCAACTACGACGGGGTTCTCGCTCACCACTCTTTGGGGAATCCGCACCAAACTATCGGGATTTTCAAGACACCATTCTGCCACCCAGATGCTGTTGCGGACGGCAGCTTCGGCTTGATTCACGACATCCATGATTTTGTTCTCGGCACCTTTCAGTTCGCTCTTCGCGCGGAGTGAGGCTTCTTGCTTGATTTCCCTTTGGGCATAGACGAACTGGATGATGGCGGTAGCCTCCAATGTGAGAGCGGCCACAACCACCAGCAGCAATCTGGCTCTCATCGATATGCCGAGTTTTTTATTATCTTTTCTGTCGGACTTCATAATATGGATTTTAATGCTGCGCGAAATTCCGGCATGGGTTGTCTGGTGTCCCTTTCCACAATCAGCGTCTTAAGTCCAGCGAAAGGACGTATCATTTCTTCAATTTCTTTCAGTGGGATATCATTCCCGAAATATGCTGGCGCGAAACATTCCCAGAATTGGATGGCCAGTGCCTTAGGCATATGGAAAGTCTCTTTGATGAAAGCCTCGTTGCTGAGGCAACAGCAAAGATAAACCATAGCCACATCGAAGAGGTGGTTGCCCCAGCAAAAATCGCCCAAGTCGATGAAATAGCGTTGGTCGCCGACGAAGATGGCGTTGCTGTATTGGAGGTCTCCATGGATGGCGGTGTCCTCATCGGGGACATCGGCGATGAAACGTTCCAAATGGTCTTTCTCCGTTGGTGTAAAGAAAGGGTTTTCCTTGAGGAGCCGATAATATCGGTCTTTGACGTTCTCGAATTGTGTTGTGTCAACATGTGTGGCATGAAGCTGCTTGCACATCTGGGCAAACTCCGTGGCAAATTGTTGGATTTTCTCTGGCTCGTCGGCCGTGGCACGAGAATATGACTTCTTGCCCGGGACGCGGCAGAAGCGGATACCATAACGGCCGTCTTCCGTGACCACATAGTCTCCTGGCTCTGGGGTTTGTATACCCATGTCATAGACCTTTCGGGCAAGTTTCATCTCGTCCAGCGGTTGCTGTATCTTGCCTGGAAAATAAAGTTTCAGCATCACCGAAGGGTCGGTCTTGTGGTCATAGCTTTCGCCGTTGGCACCTCCGCCGGAAAGCACATAATCGTTGAGGGTTATCTTAATAGGTTTCATTAGCTAAATACCTGATTGACAAGTTGTTCAAATTCTTTATAAGCAAAGGTGTCCTCCAGCTCGCGCAGGGCAGCGACCAAGCTTCGATAGTGCCACTCATGGTACTTACGATCCTTCACGTGAAAGAGGTTCCAAAGGGAGTTTTTCTGCACGACATAGTCGCGGGCGATGGCTCGCATGTTGGAGAGCTTGTCGCCTAGGGCTACGATTTTGGCATCGTGGGATGCCGTGGCTAAATGAGCGATGGCGGCTTGCTTGCGGTCGAACCAACTCTCTTCCTCGCTTACGCCTTCGAGCCGCTCTTCGCTCTCGTCGGCCACCAAGGAGGCTATCCGCTCGCCAAACTCGGCTCGAATCTGCTCCACCGTCACGTCCGTATCTTCCACCGTGTCGTGCAAAACAGCTGCAGCCAGCAATTCCTGATCGGTGGTCATCGTAGCTACGATTTCCATTGCCTCCAAAGGATGGATGATGTAGGGATACCCCTTCCCTCGTCGCTCCGTACCAGCATGGGCTTGGACGGCAAAAACAATGGCACGGTCGAGTAATTCTGTATTGAGAGGTTGGTTTGCCATAACTTATTGATTCATAAAAGGAAGGTCCTTTGTCTGCTCCAGCAAAAAGCTTGCCATAGCTTCGTTTCCTTCGGAAGGTCCGTTCAACATGTCCAACATCAGTTTCAGCCCGATGCGGCCTCCACCGTTCTTGAGGATATAGGCTGTGCAGAGGTTCTGCGGTGCCACGGAAGAGGAGACAATGTCGATATCGGTCAGGCCGATTTGGAAGCAAGCAATTTGGTAGGCGGCATCGAAATAGTTCTTCACGAGCGCGTCAATATCACCGAGCGTCTTGAACCTCATGGCCTGGAAAAGCGGCAAGAAGGCCGACAAGTCCACCGGATGAATTTCCGCTTGGTTGATGGAGGCAATACGGCGTGTCAGGGCATCGAAAGGCCCAATTTGGAGGTAACTTTGGAAGGAGTCGCCGTCCAACAGCACTTCGCTCAGATTCCCCGATGCCACTAATTTCTGCACCTGACGGCGATAGTTGGAGAGTTCCCGACGGATGCGGCTGAACTCATCGTCCACCAACTCCAATAATCCAGCCAAACGGCTCAAATTGCGCTTATACACCTTGGGAATCTCCACGCCGCTTTTGTAACCTGTATCGTGGTTCATGTTGGCCCAAGCGTGCTGAAGAACAGTTCGCATCTGCACCTCAAAACGGATTCGGTTTAGCTCTGGATGCTCTGGGTCGGAGTAGGAAGATTCGGGAATACGGCAGATGTAATGCACGGAAAGATAGCCGAAGCTGTCAATCTCGTGCACCTTCCGCTTGTCGATGGAGTTCTCCCAGTCAATCTCGAACCAACGTTCCAACACTGAGGCCACTTTGTCCACATCGTCAACGTAAAATGTGATCACTCGGATACCCACCACATCGGTGACATCGTGGATGCTATTGTATTTGCTTCCCTTGAGTTGGAGTTTTCCTGCAAGGGATGCTTCCGTCTTCACACGATGCTCCACGGCAGCTATGATGAAGCCCGCATCGGCGAAAAATTCCTTCAGTTTTTCGGGAATCACCTCTACCATCTGCTCATAGATGGGCAGCAATTGGCGGTATTGCATAAGCAACTCCTGTATATGGGGATCAAGGGTTGTGGTGTCGGTCATAAATAACGGCAAGCTGAAATAATTGTTAAGTGTATTTTTATGGAGCAAAAGTATGAATTTTTTTGGAACAACAAACTCTATAAAGAAAATAACTACCTTTGCAATTCCAAATTCAAACAATTCCTAATTATTAAAAATATGAATATCAAACACTTAGCAATCATCGCTGCTGTAGCCATCGTTGCTACGGCCTGCGACAACAAGAAGCCTGAACAGCCCGTTGAGCCTGTTCAACAAGAAACCCATTTATCGGACAAGTATGCCGAATATACTTTGACGACAAACATCAACCACCTGAGCGACAACGAAAAACAAATGCTGCCACTGCTCTTCGAAGCCTCCGACATCATGGATCAGCTCTTCTGGTGTGAGAATTATGGCGACAAAAACGAACTCATGACCAAGATTGGCGACAACGCCGACATCAAGAAACTCGCCACCATCGCCTACGGCCCGTGGGATGGCCTCGATGGTAACAAACCCTTCGTAGAAGGCATCGGCCCGAAACCCGCCGGAGCACAGTTCTATCCCGCCGACATGACCGAGGAGGAATGGAACGCCTTCGACGACCCGAACAAGAACAGCCAATACACCATGATTGTCCGCGACGAGAACGGTGCTTTGAAGTGCGTATGGTATCACGACTACTTCGAGCAACAAATCAAGAAAGCCGCTTCCTTGCTTGACGATGCCTCCGAACTCGCTGGTGATGAGGAATTTGCCGAATACCTCCGCCTCCGCGCCAAAGCCCTACGCACCGACGATTACTTCGAGAGCGACATGCAGTGGATGGATGTGCGCAACAACAACATCGACATGGTGATTGGCCCCATCGAGAACTACACTGACGCCCGCTATGGCATCAAGGCCTCGCACGAAGCATTCATCCTCATCAAGGACCAAGAATGGACGAAACAATTGGCCCGCTACGCCGCCTTTGTGCCTGAGTTGCAGAAGCAACTGCCCGTACCTGCTGAATACAAAAAGGAAGTGCCTGGCAGCGACGTTGATTTGGCCGCTTACGATGTAGTTTACTACGCCGGCGACTGCAACGCCAACTCAAAGACCATCGCCATCAACCTGCCCAACGACGAGCGCGTGCAGCTGCAACGCGGCACCCGCAAGCTCCAACTGAAGAACGCCATGCAAGCCAAATTTGACAAGATTCTGGAACCCATCTCTAAGGAGCTGATGACCCCCGAATCGATGGAACACATCAAGTTTGACGCTTTCTTCGCCAACGTGATGTTCCATGAGACCGCTCATGGCATGGGTATCAAGAACACCATCACGGGCAAGGGCACTGTGCGCGAGGCTCTCGGCAACCAGTACAATGCCATCGAGGAGGCCAAAGCCGATGTGTTGGGCCTCTATCTCGTCACTAAGCTTTCCGAGATGGGCGAGTACACTAACACCACAATGGAAGACAACTACACCACCTTCATGGCGGGCATCTTCCGCTCGGTGCGCTTTGGTGCTGCCAGTGCCCACGGCAAGGCCAACATGCTTACCTTCAACTATTTCCAGAACGAAGGTGCCTTCACTCGCAACGAAGAAGGCCGCTATGCCATCGACTTCGACAAAATGAAAGTGGCTGTTGAGAAGCTCGCCGGCGATATCCTCATGCACCAAGGCAACGGCGACTACGAGGCCACCAAGGCCTGGATGGCTGACCAAATCGTCATCAAGCCTGAGTTGCAAGCCGACCTCGACCGCGTGAATGCCGCTGGCATCCCCACCGACATCTATTTCAACATGGGCCCGCAGGTGCTGCTGAAATAATTACCCTTGTACAGACGTTGCACGCAACGTCTCTACCAAAGACAACGAAAAAAGGATGGCCAAACGACCATCCTTTTTTCATGCACTGCAATCCATGTTTAGTGGCTGACCATCACGCGTTGGTTGCTGACGGTGCCGTCGCTCTGGCGAATGTTGAAGAAATACACGCCGTTGCTCAGGTTAGCTGTGTTAATGCTCACAATTTTGCCGTTAGTGGAAACCGTTTCAACCAAGGCACCCATCATATTGTAAACCATCACGCTCTCAATGTTGTTGGCAGACTCGATGCGCACTTGGTTGTTGGCGGGATTGGGATAAATCTTGGCTGTTGAGGTAAGCTTTGTGACTTTCAGCAGTTCGCCGTCAATTTCAACCAAGAAATTGATGGTTCCGCCATCATAATTGACATTGACCGAAGTAGTCGCATAGCTTTTCTCACCTGTGTAGAGGGGAGAAATGGTGAAATGGAATTCCTCGCCAGCTTCTACCATAGCGGGCAATTCAGTAGTCGGTTCGATGTTCAGATACGGTCCGCCATCGCTGGCACCTTCGGTAATGGAGTTGATTTGGATGGGTGTCATCGTGCCGAAATTGGCATTCTGGACTGACAAATCGAGTGAAGGCATTTCGGGGTTTAAGATGACATTGGACGGGCCAACAACAACCAAACCTTCGTCTTGCAGGCCACTTTCGGGTGCTGCCACACTCTTGACAGAGGTCTTATTCTCAGCGTAAAGGGCCTCCACGCCAATGACATAGAACACATCGGGGGCACCTTCAAACGAATAGGTGGTTTCCGTGGTGTTTCCGTCCACCAACTCATCATTGATATAGACGTTGTATCCGATGGGTTCACCTTGGGCGGGAACATTCCACGAAGCCGTTATGTTTCCACCGGCTTCTACCACAGTGAGGTTTTCGACGGGATAAGGATGCACCTCCGTGTATTCGTAAGCATAGCGGCTGTTGAAAATCTCCTTGGTGGCATAGCTCTGCACCCAGATGGAGACTTCGAGGTCGTTCATTTCCTCGACATGCGTTCCCGACATGTCTTGTGTGAATTCCAGACGTTGCATCTCACCAGCAACGAAGTCAACCTCTGTGCCTTGTGCATTGGGCAACATCTTCATGAAAATATGGTGGAAAGAAGTCTCACCATTGGTGCCCACGTTGCCATGGGTTTCCTTCTCGTTGACGGAGACATAAATGCGAGCATTGGCATCAACGTATGACATGACATCGGCAATCACAGAAATGTTGTTGCCTTCTACCGTGAACGAGCCTCTGATGTCCATGAAAGCAGGAATTTCGGCATGTTGATTGAATTGGTTTTGAACCGTACCAAAACTCAATGATTCTGCATCAAGGAAAGCCATCGGAACCGCATTCACACTATAGTAATTGCGACGCACACCGCCTTCTTCGGTATAATAGGGGTCGCCGTTTCCGGGCCAGTTCATCTGATATTTGGTGTAGGTGTAACGGCCTTCATTGTTGTTGCAGAAAGTATGCATCTGGATGTTGGGCTGGACGCAAGGGCTGCATGTCGATGACGAGAAGTGCTCAATCATTGGCTTGCGTTCGGCAGTGCCATAAGCTACGCTGACGGCTTTCGAGAGCGTGTTGTTGTCAGCATCGTCATCGGCTTGGCCATTGACCAAGTTGATGCTGTAATTGACATTGTAGCTTCCAGGAGTCAGCAGAGTCGGAGTCGTGAAATTCAAGGTTGCGGTACCGAGAGAAGCAATATTGACCGTAAAGGTTTCGGTGACAGGCTCCTTGCCTTCCACTTCATAAGTGGCTTCGACAGAAGTCACGGGGGTGGTGCCATAGTTGAACACTGTCATGCCGAATGAAACATCGCCGCTACCGGTGAATTCGGGAAGCGTAGCAGACTCAAGGCCGAGGTCAAGATTTTCAAGTGTAAAGACCTTGATGTCGTCGAAATACCAGTCGTTGATGTTGTAGCTGCTGCCGTTGAAGAAGATGCAGAACTGCACATTGGCCTGACCCATGTCGGGCGTGTTGATTTCTTGGCTCACCGACCAGCTTGAGCTCGAGCTGTAACCCTGGCTCCAACCTTGGTTCCACGTGGTACCGCCATCGGATGTGGTGGCCACACCGATGGTATTGGAACCCGAGTAATTGTCCAAAGCATGCTTGAACATAAAGACAACACTATTGACGCCTGTCAAGTTAACAGCGGGAGAAACGAGTCGTGTCATACCGTTGAACTGGGGACTCCATGAGAGGTGCATCTCATTGGGATCTCCTCCAGCATTGTTGGTGGCCGATACTGACCAGTTGTTAGGTTGTCCGTTGATGGACCAGCCTGCGGGCATCGAAGCGCCATCAAAAGTTTCTTGCAGCAAAACCGTGCGGTTTTGTGCCATCATTGCCGTTGTAAATAGCAAAGCAAATGCAAATAGTAAGGTTTTCTTCATAGTGATAAAAGTTTAAAAAATTAGATGATTTGAATTAAGTTTACGCTGCAAAAATAAGTACATTTTCGAAAGATGGAACTGTTTTTTGTAAAAAAATCCAGATAAGAAGCCCTCCTCCCAAAAAAAGCACCAACAAAAAACTGTGCCTGACCTGCCGTCCCAAGAAAGGGTCAAGCAATTCGGGTTTCGTCTTTTTTATGGCTATCAAGTCCTTTAAAAACAAAGGAAAAAGTAGCCAAAACGCATAAGTGTAAAAAGGTGCTTTTTTCAAGACAAGGAACAGGCTCAAGTAAATGAAAGCTCCCACAAGGAGCAGGCTATGGTAGACGAATGCCTTTTTCAATCCAAGCTTCACCACGAGGCTGTTTTTGCCCGAGGCTTTGTCGTTCTCATAGTCGCGCATGTTGTTGATGTTGAGCACGGCATTGGAGAGGAAACCCATCGCGCTTGCAGGGAGCAAAACGCTGAAATCTAAAGCTTTGGTGGTCAAATAAAAAGTCCCTGCTACGGCTACCCAGCCGAAAAACAAGAAACAAAACAGGTCACCTAAGCCGAGATAACCGTAAGGGTTTTTTCCCAACGTATAAAGCATGGCAGCCAACACCGCACCTAAGCCCAAGGCTGCGAAAACAGCCAGTTCCTGCCAAGACAATCGGGCAAAAACAAAAATGAGCAAAGTGCCGAAAAACAAACATAAAATAGTGGTGAAAGCCAAGCCTCGTTTCATTTCCTTTTCGGTAATGGAACCGCTTTGCATCTCGCGCTGCGGACCTACCCTTTTGGTGCTGTCGGTGCCTTTTTTGAAGTCGCCGTAGTCATTGGCGAGGTTGGAAAGGACTTGCAATAACACGGCAGTTAAGGCACAAAAAAGCAGACAAAGCAAGGTCCCTGAGCCTGTCGAAGGGTCGGTATTAAATGATAAAAACCCGCCCAAAAGCACCCCTGAAAAAGAAAGCAGCAGCGTCCTCGGACGGGAAGCTTTAACCCAAGTTTTAAACCTTGCCATTATCTTTTTTCTCACAAAACATTCAAAACTTACAAAACTTTTGCTTGATATGGAAAGTCGCCAACCGGCTCCTTTCCGGCGCATCTTTACGGATGCCAAAAAAACTCAAACATATTTTCTAATAGAAAAACCATCAGAACCATATATCTCATTATCATCTGGGTTGAAGAAATAGCGTTCAATTTCGGCAAATCGTGGATAAAAATTGACCAAAATGCCAACAGAAGCTCTCATCAATCTCATATAATTAAATAACTGAGCCTTATGTTCAATTGTTAAGCTCTCTACGGACTTCAACTCAACAATAATGTCGTCACTCACCAGAAAATCAAGCCTATATGTGACTTCCATCTCTTTGCCGTGATAAGTAGGGTGAAACGTCAACTCCTTTTTGAAAGGAATATTTCTTTCCGTCAGTTCCAATTGAAGCCCTTCTTGATACACCTTTTCATTCAGTCCAGGTCCCAATTCCTTGTGAACTTCATGAATGGCACCAATAGTGTCGTAAGCATAAGTTTTTAATGCTTCAATATCTATCATGCATGTTGTGTTTTAATGCCCGACGTTAGTTGGGTAACAACGGCAAGCGGTTGCGAGCCGTTGTCTCCCAACATATTAAAACAAGGTTTTGAAAGTTTTGTAGGTTTTGTGACCAAAAACTATCTTCTACGGCCGCCACCACGGCGGCGCGGTGCATAGTAATCATCGTCATAGCGGCTGGCACCACGGCGACCACGGCCTGAGTCTCTTGAGGAAGAACCTCTTGAAGCACCACCTCTTGAGGAAGAACGATCGCTGCCACGCTTGGAGCCAAAGCCACGCTCGGCATTGCGCTCCTTGCGGCTCGGACGGTCGTCATCATCAAGGAAAACGTCGATGTCGTCCATATGCTCTTTCCAGTCAGGTTCGAGCCATTCGCGGCCATCGCGTGAGCGTTCCGACTTGTAGAACGGCTTATCGTCATCAAAGTCGTTCTTTCTCTTTGATTTTTTCTCGTAAAAGTCATCATCACGGCGGTCGCGGTAGCCATCACGGTCGCGATGTCCACCACGGTCGTGGCGATCACGGAAGTCATTGCGGTCACGACGGTCGCTGCGGGAACCACTTCTGTCAGGTTGCTCGCGAGCCACTTCCACCACAATGCCGCGCGGGTTGTTGTGCGGGTCGGCGAAGCTCTCCAAAATGAGCGGCACAAAGCTTTCTTCGACATCCACGTAGGAATAGTCGCCAAACAGGTCGATACGGCCGATGGGGATGTTCTTGCTGTGCGTCACATCGTTGATTTTGCCAATAATCTTTTGTGGCAGGATGTGGTCATTCTTACCCATGCCGAAGAAAAGGCGCTTCATGGTCTCGTCCTGATGGTCGCGTTCCTTCTTGCGTTCCTTGCGGTCTTTTTTCTCGTCTTTTTCGGTGACATTCAGGTCGATGGCATCCTTATAATAATCCAAGAAGCGGTTGAAGTTGAGAGCGACCATACGCGTGATGAGTTCCTCTCGGCTCATCCATTCCAGTTTGCGAAGGATAACAGGCAGGTAGTCGTCGATGTCCTCGCGGTTGATGTCGACATGCTCAATGCGGTCGATGTGGTTGAAAAGCTGCTTCTCACAAACTTCCTTACCCGTGGGAATCATGGCCTTTTCGAAAGGTCTGCCCACGATTTTCTCAATCCTTTTGATTTTGCTCTTTTCACGCAAATTAATGAGGCTGAGGCAGATACCACGTTTGTCGGCACGACCCGTACGACCGCTGCGGTGCACATAGGTCTCAATGTCGTCAGGCAAGTTGTAGTTGATGATGTGGGTCAGTTCCTTCACGTCGATGCCACGAGCAGCCACGTCGGTAGCCACCAACAGTTGCAAGCTGCGCTTGCGGAAGTGGTCCATCACGTTGTCGCGCATTCCTTGCGAGAGGTCGCCATGCAGCGCGGCAGCGTTATAGCCGTCTTGGATGAGGTTGTCGGCAATTTCCTGCGTCTCCAATTTGGTGCGGCAGAAGATAATGCCGTAAATCGAAGGCGTATAGTCGATGATGCGTTTCAGCACCATGTAACGGTCCTTAGCGGCCATCATGTAATAAATGTGGTCGACGTTAGCGGTGCCTGAGTTGCGTTCACCCACAGCCACCTTTACAGGGTCGGTCATGTACTTGTTGAGGATGGCCTCCACCTCCTTCGGCATAGTGGCCGAGAAGAGCATGGTATGGCGTCCTTCCTTGGGCATATACTCGAGGATGTCGTCGACTTCCTCTTGGAAGCCCATGTTGAGCATTTCGTCGGCCTCGTCGAGGATCATCGTCCTCACGTTGCTGAAGTCGACGCGGTTGCGGCGAATCATATCGCGCAGACGGCCCGGCGTGGCCACAATAATCTGCGGCTTCTTGGCCAAGTCCTTGAATTGCATTTCGATGCTGGCTCCGCCGTAAACGGGCACAATCAGGATTTCTGGAATGTACTTGGCATAGTTGCGCAAGTCGCGGGTAATCTGCATGCAAAGCTCACGCGTCGGACAAAGTATCAACGCCTGGACGCACCGTTGCGTCTCGTCGATTTTGTTCAACAGCGGCAAACCAAAGGCAGCCGTCTTGCCCGTTCCCGTCTGTGCAAGGCCCACAAAGTCAACATCTTTCTCCAACAATACAGGTATCGTCTTCTCCTGTATCGGCATAGGATTCTCAAACCCCAGCTCCTTTATAGCCTTCAACAGAGCGGGATTCAATCCAAAATCGGTAAATTGTGACATGAAAATATTGATGTTAGGTTGTATTTGAGGCTGCAAAAGTAGTAATTATTAGCCAATTAGAGCAAATAAATCTTCTATTTTCCCAAAAAAGGTGTTTGGGGACGGCAAATTTTGATACTTTTGCCTTCTGATTATGGCACGAAAAGCTTTCATTTTATCGGTTGTGCTACTTTTTGTAGTCGCGTTTTTCTCTTGCGGAAAAAGACATTATCGCTCTAATATTCAAATTAATACAGATAGCGTTTTCTTTGATTTGGGCAAGGAAAAGCTGGCTCGTCGCGCCAAGATGGCGGACAAGGTGTTCACCAACCTTCAGCGCAACGGATTGAACGGTGTGGTACTTTATGCTGAGCAAGGACAAATCGTTTACGAAAAAGCCTTTGGCTGGCGTGATTTATGCACACGGCACAAAGATTCACTACGTATCGACGACGCTTTCCAGCTCTCCTCCGACTCCAAAATGTTCACTGCCGAAGCCATCATGTTGTTGCAAGCAGACGGTAAACTCGACTATGATGATGATGTACGGAAATACATTCCCGAGTTGCCTTACGAGGGCATCACTATCCGGATGTTACTCAACCACCGCTCAGGCTTGCCGCGCTACGATGCCTTGGCCGACAAGCATTGGCCCGACCGAAAGAAACCTTTTTCCAACGAAGCGATGATCAAGATGTTGGTGGAGCGCAAACCTGAGCCATACGGCAAGCCCAACAGCGACTTCTTCTACAACAACATCAACTATGCTCTCTTGGCCTCGGTGGTGGAACGGACCAGCAGACAGCATTTTGAGGATTTCATGCGCGAGCGGATCTTTGAACCCATTGACATGACGCATTCCTATATCTATTCCATGCGGGATGACGAAAACGTGTCGCTATACATGCCCACGGAAGTACACGGCCACGAGATGTATCGCAGTGGTCCCGTGAAGTCACAAAACGACTACTTGAACGGCGTGATGGGCGACAAAATCATGTATTCCACCGTCGGCGACCTATGGAAGTTCAACAAGGCGCTCGACCTCAACCTCCTTTTGCCCGACAGCCTTCAAGCCGAAGCCTTCAAGCCTGGCATGACACAATGGTACAACGATGAAAACTACGGCTTCGGCTGGCGCATGAGCAAAGCGCATCCCAACATGTTTTTCCATTACGGCTGGTGGAAAGGCTACCGCAGCCTTGTCATCCGCGATGTGGCCCATCGCCGTTTCCTCGCTTTGCTGTGCAACACCACACAACTGATTCCCGACGCGGTTTGGGATTTTGTCAGCGACACGAGCCTGATGCTGCCCGAAGCTGAGCTGTGGCGGCAATAGATTTTTACTTCTTCACCACCTTGCGCACGCACTTCTTCCCGCTTTCGTCGGTGACACTGACGAAATAGACGCCCGCAGGCAAGCGGCTGATATCCACCGTGAGTTGTTCGCCTTGGCCGCTGGCAGTGGCCACGTGCTGGCCGAGCATGTTGGTGACTTCCGCCTTTCTCAGGTTCTCGCCCGTGATGGAGAACATGCCCGTGGTGGGATTGGGGTGGACGGTGGCGAAGGCGATGGATTCGTTCTCTTCAACGCCGGTGATACCAGTTTGCCCCCAGCGCAAGGGATAGTTGGGAATGGTGCAGAAAGCATACATGTCGAAAGACACTGTGCCAACAGACAGCACTTTGTACCAGCCATAATAATAATCGTTTCCCACTTGGTGTCGTATCGCATATTTAAGTACTGGCGCAGGATAATAAGGAGTGGGCCTTTCGAACCATAAGCTTGTCAGCCAGTAATCCTCGATTTCGGATAAGGGTAGTAGTGTGTCAGCACCAGCCATTGCGTGTATTGTCCAATTGATATCTGTAGTATGGAAATAAGGTTCGGATGAAATACTGTTTAAATTCCAGTAAAACAGAAGATCGCGTTCTCCATCTGCGTCAAAATCTATCCACAGTGTGTCGTACCAACTTTGGTCTCCAATCCAATCCGGGTCAAAATCGACATAGATGATTTCGCCCTGTTGGGCAATGGCTCTCGAGAAAGGCAACAATGCCAAAAAAGCAAGTAAATACTTTATCTTTTTCATAATTCTATGATTTTGATGGGTTTGTTTTACTCCTTCACCACCTTATGCACGCACTTCTTCCCGCTTTCGTCGGTGACACTGACAAAATAGACGCCCGCAGGCAAGCGGCTGATGTCCACCGTGAGTTGTTCGCCTTGGCCGCTGGCCGTAGCCACGTGCTGCCCAAGCATGTTGGTGACTTCGGCTCTTTTTACGTTCTCGCCCATGATGGTGACCATGCCCGTAGTGGGATTGGGGTGGATGGTGGCGAAAGCGTTCCTCTTGTTTTCCTCAATGCTTGTCAAATCGGTTTGACCACATTTCAGGGGATAGTTTGGGATGGTGCAGAATGCGTATTTGTCCAAGTACCAGTTTCGCTCCGTGGCATTCCCGTAAGTCCTCAGCCATCCATAGTAATAGTTCCCGCCTTCATCAAACCTAAATCCCCAGTATTCATAGTTATCTGGGTTAACAAAGGACCATTCATGTCTCCAATCTTCGGCATTAGGAATCGTATCGCCATTATTTATTTTGCAGAGCGAAAGATTGTCTTGGATTGCTGTCATATAAAATCCAAGAGAAGCTGATTGCAAATAATAATGCATACGCAAGTCAGCGATGCTGTCGAAGTCCAAGTCAAAACACATTTCCTCATGTGTCAAGTTGGGATGCAGGTAGGGGTCTGGATCGAGGTCATTGAACAGGATTTCTCCTGTTTGTGCTTTCAAGCCGAATACGGTCATCAACAAGGCCGTCATGATTGCAAATTGTGTTTTCATTTTCCTTTGTTTTTTGTTTGTTATGCTTTTCCATTCATTGCGTCGGGCAATCTTGCCTGATAACTGTAAACTCACCTCCTGAGTCAACCTGAAAGAGGCCAGTGATTTCAAATGAATCTGTAACTCTGAAAGTGATCTTATCGGTATTATCCACGGTTATCTGACCATTGGAAGCAGTGATAGCCACGGATTTCTTCAGTTTGAAATCGAAACTATTCCAATCGTTTTGGCATGTGATTGTTTCGTCAGTACTACAATCTGTGGCAAGTTGATAAACTTTGATATAGTCAATTACCATTTCATCTGTACCTATCCATATTGAATCACCATAGTCGTAATAGTCGTTGATGGCATAGTTAGTCTTAAGAGTCATAGGATGCCTAGGGATGTGTGTCGCATCGCAAAAACTATTCACTATTTTTCCGTCCAAGAACCAATATACATGGTCTGGCATCCATTCGCAAGAGTATGTGTGCCAACCGCTTATGTCTTGACACCCATGTCCTTTGGTTAGTGTTGGGTAATTTCTGGCATAGGTGTCGGTTTCAAAAACAATTGGATGACCGTTCAAGTTATGGTATATACCCGTAGTAATCACCCAAGGGTCTCCTGCATAAGTTGGATCGGGATTTGGAACTGGATGATAATGATAATTGGGATCGCCATTACTCCATGTATACTCAAATATATCTATCTCTTCATAGTATGGATCCGTGGTCTCTTTACTGGCACCGTGCAGCCAAAAAGCAGGAAAAGCCCCCTGATGTTTGGGCAGCCTACAGCGGATTTCGAAATAGCCATATTTAAATTGACCTTGTTCAGGATGCCATATATTTTTGACATATTCAATGGCTCCTGAGAAATAGAACTTGTTGTCCAAGTAAATGCTATCATAGCTTGAACCATTACTCGGCAGTTTGAATTGTTTCAGAGGTATATTCCCTCCCGAGTCGTATTCTGCAATAAGTTTCATTGTTCCGTTTACAAAATCGTATTGCGCATTTTTGTATTGGTAAATATGATGTAAATCGTCGGATTCTATTCTGTTTCCAATATAAGCTTTCCAATTATAGTGGAAGCTATTTGAGAAATTATTGGTATCCCAAATCCAATCTGAAGCATCATTGAAATTCTCTATGAGAAATTCCTCCCAATTATCGTCACCGATTATCTGCGCCATCATGTTCGTGCTCAACAACATCATGCTGCAAAGATATACAAACTTTTTCATAGTCACAAGGTTTTGAAGGTTATTTCTTCATCATACCTCTTTCTTCCAAGATGGCCTCCAATTGGTCAATCCTTGCCTGTTGTTCTTTGAAGGCTTCGATGAGGATGGGCACGATGGCGTTATAGTTGATGGCTATACGTCCCTCGGGATCGTGGCGCACGGCTTCGGGCAAGATTTCTTCCAATTCTTCGGCGTTCATGCAGACAGTTTTGCCTCTTTCTAGGTCTTTCAAGATTCCCTCCAAGGCTTCGGGTAAGATGTTTTCGTTGCCTTCGAGTTCTTCTTGCGTGATGCCCTCAAACTCGTTGGAATCCACGTAATAGCCTTTCATTCCCGAAATCAGCTCTGTGGCGTTTTCAATCGGGTGGCTGTCGAGTTTTTCTCCTCCAGCCCCTGGTGTGGATGGAGTAATCGTGTATTGACCGTATGAATACACGTTACCATTACCCAACACATAAAAGGCATCTGTAGTATAGCTAGGAGAAGTGTTGTGTACAATCCATGCTTTAGCAAGCAGGTTGAACGCCTTTGAACTTGCTATTCTGCCATAACTTACAAAGACATTAGGCTGGAAGGATGCCACACCACTCGTCGGAATCTGTATCCCATAAGAAGTCGTTGAGCTTTGCAGGCTAACTCGTCCGTTGCTGTGAACTTTGATGGCGGTTTGCGCCTGTGCCGCCACAGCAAACAGCACCAAGACCATTGTAATGATACTCTTTTTCGTCTTGAATTGGTTTTAAAGGTTTGTTTTTAATCCGTTACCGTAAACTCACCATAGTACTCATCGCCGTTGGGCAGCGTAAAGGTGATGACATAATCCCCTGTTTGGAAAATGTAAAACTGTACACCGTTGGGCGTTGGAATCGAAATGTATTCCACACTGGATCCACTTGCCGTAGTCACTTCTATGGCCACTTGGCCGAGGTTTTCGGAAAAAGCCACCGTAAGTAAATGGCCGTTGATGGAGGCTTGGATGGCGGAGCTTTTGGGTTCTCCTTGAACTGTGGCTTCCTTAATAAGAACATAATCATAGCCATCCATGAGGACATTGTTGCTTGCCCCGCAAATCATTGGCGGAAGCAGACCGAGCAACACAATGAGTTGTTTTAAAATGTTTAGCTTTTGCATCTCAATTTGTATTTGAAATTTGCTGCAAAATTCTGCCATTTTACGGTTTCAATGCAAGTTTTTTACCGAAAAATAATGGGCTGTATTGGGCTGTTTTTGGTATTATTCCTTGTATACCAAAGTATTACAAAAATGAATTTTTATACTATAGTGAATAGAAAGAGTTTTTTGTTTCTCAGGTTTCTTCAAAAAACGTTGATTTCAGTTGCAGAAAAATTTCCTCAGTGCCTATTTTTTCCTTTAGGCGGTTGGTGCGTTTCCTGACGGAGGAATAATCCGTGCCCAACAATACGGCAACCTGCAACACGGACAAGTTCAGTAAATAAAGCCGACATAGTTGAATGTCTTTGCTGTTTAGATTAGGGTATAGCTTTTTGAGTTTTCTGGAGAAATCTGGACAATGGATGTCCATTAGACGAATCAATTCTGACAATTCTTGGGAAGATAAGGCCAAAGATGCATGATCCTTTACATCAAATGAAGAAAAGGCATCCATTTTCTTCAATCTTTGTCTGATATTAATACAAAGACCTTCTCCCGTCAAAGCTTCGTATTCTCCTTTTGGGGCTTTTGGCTGCCATTGCTCTTGTTTCTGTTGTTCATTCAGTTTTTTGTTTTCTTCCTGAAGATGCTGTATGGTGTTTCTTGCTTTCCCTAACGCGGCCATGTGCTGTATTTCTTTCGCTTTTAGCATGTTCTCTGCTTTTCTTCTTTCTTCGGCGATGGCAAGTTCTTTTTCTTCAAGCTTCTTTTCGTGGTCTTGTAGGGCGGCATCCAAGCGATTTTCGGTTTCCTTTTTCAAATGCTCGTTTCGTTTTTTATACGCAATGTGGAAGATGAGCATGATTAATGTTAGTACAAGCATTATTGCCAAGATGAACTCGCCCTGTTTCATAATCATTTTGGTTTTTCCCTTTTGCAGGGTTTCCTGTTTTCCTTTTTCGTATTCATTGCAAAGTGCAGTCAATTTGGAATCCTGTTCTCCATATCGGTTACCAGGATAGGCGTATTGTGAACGGAATATGGCTAAGCTATTGGCCAAAGCAGTGTCTCCTTTAGCCAAATGGATTTCCTGTAGCCTTTTGGCAACAAATAGTTTCGAATCGATGCTGTTTGCACTATCATAAACCAAGCCCATATACAGTATGGCAGAATCGAATTGTTGTTCAAGATAGTATATTTCGCCTATTGAAAGACAACGAGCCAGGTATTCTTTACTGCTTTCTGCTTTTGAAAGCAGGCTGTTCAATTGGTTCAAAGCAGTCTGTGAAGTCTCTCCTTTCTTATAGGATAGATAGGTAAGGTGTGTGGCTATGTCCCTATAAGTCAAGTTGTTTGTATCTGGTAACATCGACAAGCTTTTGTGGTAATAGAAATCCGCGCTGTCATAGTTATCCATTATGTCGTAATGAGAACCTATCTTTTCCAAAATCCAAGCTATATGCCAAGGTGTCGCATCGTATTTCTGGTAATATTCCAATGCTTCTTTTCCGAAAAAAAGAGCCTGCTCGTGGAGATAAAAATCAGAAAAAAGCACCGTCAACCTTGTATAGGTCATAGCCACAAACCTCGCTTTTTCCCCTACCAATTCCTTCTCCCCAAACCGTTCTTCCATCATTTCCAAGGCTTTGATGTATTCCTTGCAGGCATCAACCAAACTGTCTTGTTCGTAATAGCCCACACCATTAATATAATGGGCGCGGGCGGCCAAAAATGCGGCATCCGGTGTGTCCGCCAACGAATCGAAATAGGCCACGGCCTGTTGCAATTCCGCACGGTTAGTCTGGGCTGAATCGTTTTTGTAGAGCAGTTCGGCCAGCAAGAGGTGGGCATAATAGTGGTCGTAGGAGATAGAGGTGTCAAAATAGGGCAACAGCATGGCCAGGGCGCTGTCGGGTCGCTGCCACATCAGGCTGTCGATGGCGGACAAATCGGGAGAGGCGATGGGCTGTAGAGACGTGCCATGGCGCGTTTCCACAGCCTTGTGGCAGGCGGCAAGAGCCAAACCAAACAATGCGATGATAAAAAGCCTTGCTTTCATGTGGCAAATATATATAAAAAAGCACCTCATGAAACAAAACTGCCTCATGGGTGCAGGATAAAAGTGGGCCATCCTTTCAATCAGCGGGAATCACTTCACCACCAACTTGAAGCCGACGCCGTGTACATTTTGGATTTCGACTTCAGGATCATCCTTGAAATACTTGCGTAGCTTGGTGATATAAACATCCATCGAGCGGGCGTTAAGATATGATTCTTCGCTCCAGATGGCTTTCAAAGCATTCGAGCGTTCAAGCGTGGAGCCCATGTTTTCGCAAAGCAACAGCAAAAGGTCGGCCTCTTTGGAGGTCAATTTTATCATTTCGTTGCCTTTGGTAAGCAAATGACGTGGTGCATCGAAAGTGAAACTGCCCAACTTAAACGTGGATGGCTGGGTTGAAATTGAAGAACAACGGCGGTGGATGGCCTGAATGCGCATCAACAACTCGTCCATGCTAAAAGGTTTGGTGACATAATCGTCGGCACCGAGACGGAAACCTTCCAGAATATCTTCCTGCTCTTTTCTTGCGGTAAGAAAAACAAGAGGCATATTGGGATGTAATGCCTTGATTTCCTTGGCTAAAGCAAAACCATCCATGATGGGCATCATGATATCGGTGACACAAAGATCGAAGCTGGCGGCACGGATGGCGGTCATAGCCTCTTCTCCGTTTGCACACAAGGTAGCCGAATGGCCTTTGGCATCCAAAAAAGCTTTTAAAATCATGCCTAAGTTCTTGTCGTCCTCGACCAATAAAATCTTGATTTTTGACATATTACGCTACAAAATTTGTTGTTTTTAAAAATTAATTCGCTTTGATTTAAAGGCGATATCTGCTCAAAAAAGTTGTGCAAAGGTAAGAAAATTTTCCATAATATTTTTCATTGAACTAATTTTTTGGGCTCTTTAGTATCAAATTTTGTCTTATCTTCGCGGCATCATTATAAATCTGTTCGTTATGAAATTAGATCTTTCTCACACCAAACCTTTCTTAGACAACGCTGTTGTCAATAACATTGAATCAAGAATCTCAGAAACTTACAAAACGGTTTTCGACAAAACTGGCGCTGGCAACGATTTCCTCGGCTGGGTTAACCTGCCTTCCGAAATCGACGAAAGCCTTTTGGCCGACATCGAAAAGACAGCTGCCGAACTGCGCAAGAAATCCGACATTTTTGTTGTCGTCGGCATCGGTGGCTCCTATTTGGGTGCGCGTGCCGTCATTGAGGCCTTGCAAAACCACTTTGCCCCGCTGACGGGCGAGAAACCCTTAGTCGTTTATGCGGGCCACAATATGAGCGAAGACTATCTCATCGACCTGATGGCCATTCTCGACAAGAAGGATTATTCTTTGGCCGTTATTTCCAAGTCGGGCACCACGACCGAACCGGCCATTGCCTTCCGCATCCTGAAGCAGCACATTATTAATAAATATGGCGAACAAGAAGCCGCTTCGCGCATCGTGGCCATCACCGACAAGGCCAAAGGCGCACTGAAGCAGTTGGCCAACGTGAAAGGCTACAAGACCTACATTGTTCCCGACGATGTGGGCGGTCGCTTCTCGGTTTTGACCCCTGTGGGACTGTTGCCCATCGCCGTGGCTGGCATTGATATCAGGAAGCTCGTTGCGGGAGCTATTGAGATGGAAAAGTTGTGCAAAGCGCAACCAAACATGGAAAACCCTGTCTCGCAATATGCTGTGGTGCGTCACGCCCTGTATCTGAAAGGCCTGACCAACGAAATCATGGTTAACTATGAACCGCGCTTGGTGTATTTCAGCGAATGGTGGAAGCAGCTTTACGGCGAGAGCCACGGCAAGCAACACAAGGGCATCTTCCCCGCCTCAGTCACCTTCAGCACCGACCTCCACTCGATGGGACAGTATATCCAGGACGGCCTGCGCAACCTCTTTGAGACCGTGATTTCGGTGGAAAACGCCAACCACGAACTGCGCATCCCGACCGAATCCGACGACCTCGACCAACTGAACTACATTGCTGGAAAACGCATTTCGGAGGTGAACCATAAGGCCGAATTGGGTACCGTGTTGGCTCACGAGGACGGCGGCGTACCCAACATCCGCATCGTCATCCCCGAAATCTCGGCCAAGGTGCTTGGTGAGTTGATTTACTTCTTCGAGATGGCCTGCGCCCTCAGCGGCTACATGCTTGAGGTGAACCCCTTCGACCAGCCTGGCGTGGAGGCTTACAAGAAGAACATGTTCGCCCTGCTCGGCAAAAAAGGCTTTGAAACCCAAACTGCTACGTTGAACCAACGGTTGGGAATCTAAAAGCCGAATATTGATCTACCACAAGCAAAAAGTCGGGAGAAGTTTTTTTCCCGACTTTTTGTTTGCCATATCCCAAAAAAAGTTGTAATCAAAAACAATAACATACTGATTATCAATAGTAGACTTTTGGAAAAGTTTGTAATGATCCAATTAGTTGCATTTTTCAAGCAAATTTTGTAATACATTTGCAGTCGAAAAAAGCATCACAAAATGTCATTGAGGAAAACCAAACGGATTGCAAAAACGATGGGCCTGATTTTCGGACTGTTTCTGTTGTTGCCCGCTTGTGGCAGTAAGAACAAGACCGAACGCATGACCGCCATCGTGGATGAGGTGCGCGCCAAGTACAAAGCCTACGAGGACATCAGTCAAGACGACCAAATTTTTGAGGCTTACGACTACTTCGTGAGGCAAAAGGACTACGAAAACGCCGCGCCCGCCGCGCTTTACAGCGGCTGCGTGCGGCAGGCCAAAAAGGAGTACGAGTCGGCGTTGAATTGTTACAAGAAGGCGGACGAATACGGTCGCATGGTTGGCGATTCGGTGAGTGCGGCCTTCGCGCAATATTATATCGGTGACCTGCTCAACAACAGCGGACACGAAACCGAGGCCATTATTAATTACAAGGCCGCCGCTGAGCTGTGGGGCGACAGCCTTTCGCGCAAAGCCAAGTGCCTCAACGCCGTGGCCATGATGCACATCGTGAACGACGACTACGACAGCGCGTTTGTCTATCTCAAACAAGCCCTGAATCTTGCCCAAACCGCCGAGGACAAGGTCACTGAAGCCTCCGTTTGGAACAACTATTCCGTTGCCTATCAACTTCTTGACCAAAACGATGCCGCCTTGGACTGCCTGCGTAAATCCGTCCCTTTGGTGGACGAAAAACGCCGTCCCATCGCTTTGCTCAACCTCGCCAAAGTGTATTTGGCCTTGGACGAGCGCGACTCGTTAGAATACTATAAAACACGGATGCTCAAAGCTGTAGAGGAAGTGGAATATAGGCCCGAAACACAAGCCGCCGTTTATGGTTTCCTGATTAAGGATGCACTGGCCGTAGGCGACTACGAAAAGGCCTATCAGTTTGAAAAACAGCACGAAAAAGTCGCCTTGGACCTGCTTTCCGACCAAACCCAAAGTTCCGTCCTCGAAATCCAGAAGAAATACGACTTCGAGGCGCAGGCCAATCGGCACAATCGCCAAATGCTCTCACGACAAAGGCTCATCATTGTGCTGACCATCGTCTTGATTGCCGCCTTGGTTTTAGTCACCGTTTTGATTCTCAACGCATTTAAAAAGAAACGCATTGAGGCCGAAATCAATGCGAACCTGCTGGAACTGAAAAAACGTAACGCGCAACAACAGCAAGCGCATTACGAAATGCAAGCACAATACGACGAGCTACAGAAACAAAACGCACAACAAAGCGAGCTACAGGCAGAATTTGGCGACAAGCTGAAAGATGAATACTTGCAGAAATGCAACATCATCCGCTGCTTCGAGGTGTTGTCGCGTGACAGAAGCAATGCGATGGCGTTCAAGGATTTGGAGAAGTCGCTTTTTGAGGGCGAAGACCATTGGGCGGGTTTTGAAGCCGCTTTCGAGGGTGTGCATCCAGGCTTCATCGCTTTTGTGCATAAACAATATCCCGACTTGACCGATTTGGAATTCCGCTACTGCCTGCTCTCGCACTTCAAACTTTCGCGCCAAGAGTATGCGGATGTGCTCGGTTGCAGCGTCTATAATGTCGATAAGGTGAGGGCAAGCCTCAACAATAAAATGAAAGAAAATGTATAAAACCATGAAATACAAACCTTTATTATTATCCATTCTCACCGTCATCGTTTTGACATTCGCTTCGTGTGAGAAACAAAAACCCATGATGAATTACGTCTCGGGCGACGACAAGGACAAAATCGACCTGAAAGGTGCGCTGATGAAACCCGACATGCGATACGTCAATATCTACGCAGAGTTGGTGGAAAAGACGGTTTATGTCTATTTCAACGAAATGGTAGAAAACTGTGCCATGACTCTCACCGCGAAAAATGGCGACGTGCTCTTTGCCCGAAGAGTGAGCAAACAACAACCTGCCACACTGCGCATTTTCATGGGCAATGAGCCTACCGGCGACTACAAGCTCTACATCACCAACGGCGTGGAGGAAGCCTCTGGCTGGTTCCACTTCGACAACCCATCGGAAATCAATCTTAGTATCAACAATAAAACCTATCAACAATGAAAAAGATTATCATGATGTGCGTGGTGCTTTTAGCGATTAGCTCATGCAAAAAAGGAAACGACTATGTTCCGCTCTCAGAGGAAGACGCAGCGGCCATTCCTTACCAAATGGGACAAACAGTGAAATTCCTCAACCAAGACAACGACACGGTTGTCTTTCAAGTGACTTGGGACCAAACGCATCTTTCAGACTATAATTACGACCACAATTACGGAAGCGAGGTTTTGGATTTTGGTTCACCGGGAGTCTATTGTTATACTCGTACCGTGGAATTGTCCAGCGAGTCCTACCCTTCCTTTATCAGTTTCACCGTTTATCCAGAAAAAGGAATGTATTTCAACTGGAATAACGAGCTTGTCATTAGTTGTGATTTGCCTTCTTCGTATGAAAGTGTCACGATTGGCGACCTCAACCACGAATTTGTCCATCGTGAAAAACTTTACAACCAATACACTGGCGAGTTGCTTTACGACTGGTACTACAACGAGGAGTTCGGGCTGTTGTCATTCACCAAGGGCGATTTTTCCATTACAAGAATACCATAAATGGAATCTTATGAAAATCAAGTTTTTAATTTTTTTCATTACCGCCATCATCGCGTTCATGGCCGTTGCGTGCTATAAAATGCCTACCTATAACTCGCTTATCGGCGACAAGGACAAAATCGACATCAAAGGCACGCTGATGAACGGCGACATGAAAAGCCCGAACATTGTAGTAACCTACTTTGAAAAAGCGCTTTGCGTAAAGTTTTACGACCGTTTGGGCGACTGCACCATCAGCATCAGCAACAGGGCCGATTCCGTGGTCTATTGCGACACGGTGAACACCTTTTACTCTGCCTCGTACTGGTATTATTTCTACGACCAGCCGCTTGACCGCTATCATCTCGTCATCAGCGACGGCAACGACGAGGCCGAGGGGTGGTTCAATACCTTCCGCATTGTCGCTGTCAAACCACACTAAGGGATTTCAAGATTTAAGATTTAAAATTTGAAGATTCAAAGATTTAAGATTTAAAATTCAATTAATTATGAAAATTAGGTATTTGGTATTAGGTTTGCTTGTAGCTTTTTCGGTGACAGCTTTTGCGCAGTTAGACACGGTGCGAAGCAACAAGAACGAGTTCAGCATCGGCTATGGCCTCTTGCCCGCCAGCAGCTTTCGCTTCCGTCCAGGCTGTATGGTTTATCCTGAAACGGATAATATTGGTGCCTTTTACGTCACCTACACACGCCGCCTCACCAAGGTCATCGGCATTGGACTGACATTCTGCTACGACCCCATCAACCTCGACTACTACGGCACGGTGAACGGCAACAACACGCTCATCTGCAAAGTGCGTGAACACAGTTTCTCGCTTATTCCGCACCTGAAAATCAATTGGTTGAACACCAAATATGTCAACCTTTACAGCAAAGTTGGCTTTTTGGGATTTCATCAAACCATCTACAAACAAGAGGAATATTACCCAGATATTTACGAAGTCAATGCGCCTTCAAAAGATGAATTGTTTGATTTATACGCTTTTCAGGTGACGCCGATCGGCATTGAGATTGGCACCAAGCGCTGCGCCGGTTTCATCCAGTGCGGCATAGGCATGGAAGGTATAATCAGCATCGGTTTTCGTTACGGACTAAAAGACAAGGAGTAAGCGCCATGAAAAGACACTTGATTTATTGCATCGCCCTTGTGGCCTTGATGGCTTCCTGTGTGAAAGAACCCACCATTTATCTTCGCCTTCCCGACGAGGATGCTGCCGCTATCCCTTATCAGAAGGGACAAATGCTCAACTTTGTGAACCAAAACGGTGACACACTGCTTTATATCGTCACCTACGACGAGACCAAACCCTTCTCGGAAGACTATTGGGATTACTCCGACGACTCGAAAACGTCCATCATCCAGCAGCCTTGGTGCTATGCGAGGACGGTGCAATTGCGTTGTTATTCTGATAGCACCAACACCCGCATGATGTTCACCGTGATTCCTGACAAATACCTTTATTTCCTTTGGAACCATGAAATGGGCTTATCCTACATCAACTTAAAGGGAACAACGGAAACCGTGGAAGTGAACGGTGTGACCTACGACAATGTGCATGTCAGCCAATACTATGACCCACAGACCGGCGAATTGCGCCATTTGTGGTATTACAGCGAAGAAGTCGGTCTGATTGCCGTCAAGAACGAAAGACATTCGTTGATGTTGGTGCCGTAAATTGGCTCACGCTTAATAATTCTAAATTCAAAAATTTAAAGATTTAAAATTCAAATAGTTATGAAGAAATTGATGATTTTGGCAGCCGCGATGTGCTGCATGGTGTCGGCTTCGGCACAAACAATGAAACACGAACTGAGTGTACACAAGTCGTTGAAAGACAAGGCACAGCAAGCGGAAAAATGGAACCGCTACGAGAACACGTTCAGCGAAAAGCTGGACAGTATTTGTACCGACTTCGAAAAGGCTTACCTCTCGTATGACGAGCGCTTCAACTGCGTGAAACTGGAATATTGGTCCAATTGGATGGGCTGGATTCAAGACTACACCGAGGAATACACTTACGATGAGCAAGACCGCGTCGTCACGCTCACGGTGACTTCCAGCGGATATGGCGACAGGTCGGAATACACCTACAACGCCGAGGGTTTGCTTTCGGAAGAAATCGAATACGAATATGACGGCACGGGGTGGTACTTAGCCAACAAGTACACCTACGAGTACGACTCCGACGGCCACATGGTGCTTTCGGTGGGCTATTGGTATTTCCAATATGATGAAGAATGGCTTCCGGAATCCAAGATGACTTGGGAATACGAAGGCGGTTTGCTGCGCTCCGATGACTACTATTACTATGATGAAGGCCTTCAGGATTGGACAATTAACATGAGGAACGACTACACCTACAACGCGCAAGACCTTTGCACCCTGATGCTCACAAGCTATTGGGAAGGCGAATGGTTAGAGGGCTACAAATACGAATATGAGTACGACGAAGTGGGCAACCGCATAATGACCGCGACCTCAAGCCATTACGACCTTGAAGGCTGGACTTATTCGGAGCGAACCGAATACGGCTACGACATCAACCGCAACTGCACCGGCAGGACGATGTATTCTTACATCCCCGAGATGGAAGAATGGGAGTTTGATGGCTCAAATGTCATTGTTTACGACCTTTCCGTGCCTGTCAGCAACACCGCTGGCATCTTCATGGTTTGGGACGACGAACTCTCCATTTACAACAAGGCACTGGGCTGGCATTTAGAATATGAGGACGAAACCATGACCGTGGAGCTTTATTATTCAGGCTGTGTGGGCTTGAACGAAACGGCTGAAAACCAACTGAATATCTGGCCCAATCCCGCCTCGGAAACCTTGAACCTCAACGCGGAAGGCTTGCAGCAAGTGGCAATCTTCAGCATGGACAGCAGGTTAGTGAAGCTCGTGGAAAACGGTTTTGAAACCGTCAACGTGGGCGACTTGGCCAAGGGCTGTTATCTACTGAAAGTGACCTTCGCTAATGGCAGTCAGGCCATGCGAAAGTTTGTGAAGGAATGATTTTTCCAGGCAGAATGCGCTGAATTATGGAAATGACAAAGCCAGCTTGAGGTTTTCAGGCTGGTTTTTTTGTAATTTTGCGCCCATGAAAAACAACATCGAAATCATGGCTCCAGTAGGCTCCTACGAGGCCCTGTCAGCCGCCATACAAGCCGGTGCCGGCAGCGTTTATTTCGGCATTGGCAAACTCAACATGCGCTCGCGCTCGGCGAAAAACTTCACACTTGACGACCTGCGCCAATTGGCCGAAACCTGCAACGAAAACGACGTAAAGAGCTATGTCACAGTCAATACGGTGATTTACGACGAGGAAATGGAAGAGATGCACCAACTGCTCGATGCCATCAAAGCCAACGGCATCTCGGCCATCATCGCCTCCGACCAAAGCGTGATCCAATATGCACGACAAATCGGCGTTGAGGTTCACATGTCGACGCAATGCAACATCACTAATTTAGAGGCGGTGCGCTATTATTCCCAGTTCGCCGACGTGATGGTGACTGCCCGTGAACTGAACATTGACCAAGTGCGTTACATCACCAAGGAGATTGAACGCCAACAAATACGCGGGCCAAAAGGTGACTTGGTGCGCATCGAGGTGTTTTGCCACGGTGCCTTGTGCATGGCCATTTCGGGCAAGTGCAACCTCAGCCAAGACCTGTTCAATTCTTCCTCCAACCGTGGCGCTTGTTTGCAACTCTGTCGTCGCGGCTACGATGTGCGCGAGCGCGAGGAAGGCTACGAGTTGGCCCTTGACAATGAATACATTATGTCGCCGAAAGACCTTTGCACCTTGCCGTTTTTGGACCGGGTTTTGAATGCAGGCGTAGAAGTGCTGAAAATCGAAGGACGTGGTCGCTCGCCGGAATACACCAAGCTGACGGTTTCGGTTTACAGCGAGGCGGTGAAGGCCATCCAGGAAGGAACATTCACGCAAGAGAAAATCGACGCATGGATGGAAAGGCTGAAGAGCGTTTACAACCGTGGCTTCTGGGATGGTTATTATTTGGGCCGGCGCACCTTCGAATGGTCGAAACAATATGGTTCACACGCCACCCAAAGCAAGGAGTATATCGGTCTGATTACCAACTATTATAGCAAATTGGGCGTGGCCGAAATCCGAATGGACAGCCACGACCTCAAACTCGGCGAACAAATCATGATTATCGGCCCGACAACTGGCGTTTATGAAGACATTTTGAGCGAAATCCGCGTGGATTTAGGCTCGGTTGAGCAAACCGTGAAAGGCGAATTTTGCTCCATTCCCGTGAAGTCGTTGGTGAGGCGCGGGGATAAGGTTTATAAGGTGGTTTCCACCATGTAGGGCTGTCGCACCGAGGCAGCCGCTTCGAAAATTCGTCGTGCGGCGGCCATAGTATGACAGTCCTACAAACCATTCATTGCTTTACCCAAATAAGCTTGCTGACATCGTAGCCTCGGCGTGTGGCTTCTGCAAGAATGGCTTGCTTTACGTTCTCGTCCAGTTTCGGTGTGCGAGAAAGGATCCAAAGGTACTTTGCGCTTTTGCTGCCTACGAGGGCATACTGATAATCAGGGTCAAGCATCATGACACGGTAATCAGAATAGAAAGGCCCGAAGAAGGAAACGCGCAGGCGGCCAGGCTCTTTGGTTGTCTTGGCTTTCCCTGATGAAGACTTGAATTGGCCGTTTTTCTGACCTGTATTTAAAACATTGATTCGGTTGTCGCAACACAGCACGTAGGTAGCTTTGCAATAGTCAAGGTCACGTTCAAAACGGTGGTCAAAACGGGCAATCTCGTACCATTCGCCAGCATAGCGGTTCAAGTCGATGGTTTTCACGGTGGAGTTGTCGATTTTTTGGGCGTTGCAACCAAAGGCAACGAGGCATAAAGCCATCAGCATCAAAGCTCTGTTTAAGATTTGTGTTTTCATTGTTGATTGAATTTGGATTTCAATAGTAATACGGAGAAATCACGGAAAAGTTACAAGTAAAGAAGATTTTTTTGCAAAAAGCCGTATTTTTGCATAATTCTTTCTACATAAAACCGAAAAAGAGTAATCATGCAAAACTATAACCTACATACCCATAGCATTTATTCCGACGGCAAGTCGCAGCCCCGTGAAATCGTGGAAGAGGCTGTCCGACAAGGATTTACAACACTTGGTTTTTCGGAGCATAGCCCTTTGCCGTTCGACAACACTTTCTCGGTGAAGTCTGCTGACATGCCGCGCTATGTAGCTGAAATTGCCCAACTCAAAGAAGAATTCAAGGACAAAATCGACCTGTATTGCGCTTTGGAAGCGGATTATCTCCCGGGCGTTTCTGAGCCTTTTGCCATGACTAAGAAACGCTACAATCTTGATTATCTGATTGGTGGCGTGCATCTCGTTATTAATCCAGCGTTTCGACAGGCTCAACGACTTAAGGACCCTGAGCCTGTCGAAGGGCCGACCAATACCATCAACCCCGATGAAATCTGGTTCATCGATGGCCCAAAGTGGGAAGTCTATGAAGAAGGCCTGCAAAAGTTCTTCGATGGCGACATCCGTCGCGCCGTGCGCCGATTCTTCGAGCAGTCGAATGAAATGATTGAAAACGAGTCGTTTGACATCATCGCCCACTTCGACAAAATCAAGATGCACAACCGTGACCGCTATTTCCACGAGGACGAGCCGTGGTATCGCAAACACGCCCTCGAAACCCTCGATCTCATCCGCGAAAAAGGCTTGGTGATGGAAATCAACACGCGTGGTATCTACAAGAAACGCTACAACGGCTTCTATCCCTCTCCTTGGCTGATGGAGGAAGCCTGCAAGATGGGCGTTCCTGCCATCATCTCCGCTGATGCGCACCACTTCAGCGAAATCTCCTTGGAGTTCGATGCCGCTGAAGAAGCCTTGAAGAAAGCGGGGTATCGAAGTGTAGTCAATTTCAAGGATGGCCAGTGGATGGAAATACCAATATAAAAACCTATTTATGGTTGTTTATCCAATAAAAATTACCGTATAAGTCGCCGTAACTCGATTTTTTTTTGAGTTACGGCGGCCTATACGATAAAATTGTTTATTTTTGCCGCCTAAACCACATAACCTTTTGCACCATGTTAATCGGGAGAAGAAAAGAACAGCTTGCCTTGCGGAATTTGCTGGAAAAGGACGAACCTCAGTTTTGTGCAGTCTATGGACGACGGCGCGTAGGCAAGACCTATCTCGTCCGTGAGACTTTCAACTATCAATTTGCCTTCCAACATACGGGTTACGCCAATGTGCCGATGGCCAAGCAACTATCGGGTTTTCGTGATTCGCTTCAGGCGGCTTCAGGCAAACGCATGAAAGTGCCGCGCACATGGTTTGAAGCCTTCCATTTGCTGGGCGAGGTGCTTGAAGAGAAAAAAGGTCGCAAAAAAGTGGTCTTCTTGGACGAATTGTCGTGGATGGACACACCCAAGTCGAACTTCGTCACCGCTTTGGAGCATTTTTGGAACAGTTGGGCCACGGCACGTCGCGAAAAAGACATTGTGCTGATCGTATGCGGCAGCAGCACCTCTTGGATTACGAGAAAAATCTTCCGAAATCGTGGCGGACTTCACAACCGACTAACGGAGCGCATCCATCTCGCCCCTTTCAATCTTGCCGAATGTGAACGTTATGCCGAAGTAAGCGGATTGAACATGTCGCGAAAGGAAATCGCTGAAGCCTACATGATTATGGGCGGAGTGCCTTTTTATTGGAGTTTGCTTGAACGACAATACAGCCTCGCGCAGAATGTAGGCAGGCTGTTTTTCGGCAAGGAAGGCAAGTTGTGCAACGAGTTCAACGACTTGTACGCCTCGCTTTTTGAGAATGTGGAGCCTTATTTGGCCATCGTCGAGGCTTTGGGAGAAAAGAAAATCGGGATGACGCGGCTGGAATTGGAAAAGGCCTTGGGCAAGGCCAGCAGCGGAACCCTGACCAAACGCCTTGAGGAACTGGAAATGAGCGGGTTCATTCGTAGCTACACCTGCCTCGGAAAGCGCGAACGCTATGCCTTGTATCAATTGATAGACCCATTTACCTTGTTTTATTTCAGTTTCATGAAGGACAGACAGAAATCAGACAAACATTTCTGGACCTCCAAACTGGACTCGCCCACCCACAGCACCTGGGCCGGACTGGCTTTCGAGCGGCTTTGCCTCTGGCATGTGCCCCAAATCAAGCAGGCATTGGGCATTGCCGGTGTGGCAAGCGGGGTTTATTCGTGGACTTACCAACCGAAAAACGAGAACGAGGAAGGCACACAAATCGACCTGCTCATCGACCGAAACGACCAAGTGATTAATCTATGCGAGATGAAATTCTCCAGCAAGGAATACCTGATGACCGAGAAAGAAGAGGAACGCCTACGCCGCAGGAGAAGTGTTTTTGAGGATGTCACCAAGACCCGAAAAGCCGTACATTACACGCTTGTAACCACCTACGGACTGAAACGCACTGCACATTCTGGCATATTCCAACAAGTGGTGACCCTTGACGACCTATTTCGAGAGGAAATATAAGCACTTGATTTTTATAGTTACGGCTGGTTATATAGTAAAATTTACTTTATAATCCGCCGTAATCATTCTTTTTATATGAATTACGGCGAAATATACGGTAATTTATAGGAGAAAATACTTTTTACTTACAACATTACAAGAAAAATGCTACGAAAGCCCTTGTTTTTCAAGAATTTTGCTATTTTTGCAATCGAAAACAAATCGAAGTAATGATTAGAACAAACAAAATTCTGAAACCATCTATCATCAAATCAACAATCGTTTTGGCGATGGTGTTTTTGTCCTTATTTTCCTACGGGCAAAAGCAAATCACCAAGACCGAAAACGAGACTTTCGTGGAGAACGAATTCATCATTTGGTTGGAGCAAGGCGTAGACGCTTCGATTTTTGCCGCCAATTCGAATGTGGGGATTTCGCCCAAAAGAATGTTATCCAAAAGGTTGAATATCTGGCTTTTTGAAATCGTCGACAAAACTGAATCACGAGAAGTGAAGATGGAGCGACTTTGGAAGCATCCAGATGTCCGCGTCATCCAGAACAACCATACGAACATCACGCTGCGTGAGGCGATTCCCGACGACCCTTACTTTGACCAACAATGGGCACCTGCCATTATGAACCTGCCGCAAGCGTGGGAGGAATTTACCACAGGCGGCGTTACGGCGACGGGCGACACCATCGTGGTGGCCGTCATCGACGGCGGCGCCGATTGGGGCCACGAAGACCTGAATTGCTGGATTAACACCCGTGAAATCCCCAACAATGGTCTCGATGACGACAACAACGGTTATGTGGATGACTATCATGGCTGGAATGCCTACAACCACAATGGATATGTCGGTGCCAATTACCATGGCACCCATGTTTCAGGCATCATTGGAGCGGTTGGCGACAATGGAAAGGGCGTTTGCGGCGTGAATTGGAATGTAACAGTCATGTCCATTTGTGGAAGTTCGAGCGATGAATCCATTGTCGTAGAAGCATATTCCTACGCTTTGGAAATGCGTGCCCGATACAATGAAACCAACGGTGATGAAGGTGCTTTCATCGTGGCCACCAATTCATCCTTTGGCGTCGATTACGGAAACCCTGACAACTATCCCATCTGGTGCTCGATGTACGACGAAATGGGCAATGTCGGCATTTTGAGTTGCGGTGCCGGCCCCAACTTGAACGTGAATGTCGATGTGGTCGGCGATGTGCCGTCTGCTTGCCCGGGCAACTATCTGATAGGCATCACCAACACCACCTCGCAAGATGTGAAATATGGCAGCGCGGGCTATGGCATCGAAAACATCGACCT
>CAMZEK010000014.1 GCA_947305795.1 uncultured Bacteroidales bacterium
CGGCCATCTTCATGCTCGGCAACATGCTCTTCAAGAAGCACAAGGCCGGCAAGACCTTTGCCTGCTATCTCGGCATTTCTTATCTGATTTCCATGATCATGGGTATGGTGTTTTTCAATAGAAACATCATTGAGAAATGGATTAATAATTTCAGCGATTTGGCCACTGAACAACAGATTATGGTGTTTCATAATTGCATGGTCTGGAGCCTGGTTGTCTCCATCATCGTCACCCTCGTGCTGCTGTTCTTCACCTATCGTAAAATCAAGACGCAAAAATACTAAGCCATGGAATTCAATGCACACAAACCTATATATTTACAGATTTGTTCGCAGCTCTATGAGCAAATCCTGCGCGGCGAACTGAAGGCCGACGACCGTATCCTGTCGGTGCGCGACTACGGCATCCAACTCGGCGTGAACCCCAACACTATCATGCGCTCCTATGAGACCATGACGGCGGCAGGCATCATCTACAACAAGCGCGGCATCGGCTATTTCATCTCTGCTGAAGCCAAGGACATCGTTCTCAAGCAAATGCGTGAGGAGTTCATAACCAAGGAGTTGCCCGAAGTCGTCAAGAAGATGAAACTCTTGGGCATCGGCCTCGATGAAATAAAAAGTTTGTATGAACTGTAACTTTTTGGGCACAAGTCCGTATTACTACTGAATTGGGTCGGCGCTTCGATAGGCTCAACGACCTTAGATCGCTGAGCTTGTCGAAGGGCCGGCAAAGAAAACAACAATTAAAACTAAACACTATGAAAAGACACATTTTAATCATCGCAACAGTCATTTTCAGCATGACTCTCAACGCCTGCACCATCAATGTCGATGGAGAAAGGTTTGGCGGCAAAACCATCAAAGGCAACGGCAACGTTGTGACGCGCAACTACGATGTAGACGCATTTGACGCAATTTCTATCTCGCTTCCCGCGACGGTAAACTTCACAACATCAGACGAATACTCATGCGTCGTCCACGTGGACGAGAATATTCTTGAATACCTTGAAATCAAGGTGAAGAATGGAGAATTGCTCATGAGCAAGCCTAACAAGTACAAAGACGTCACCATCCTTAAACCTACGGAATTCATCATCGAGGTGACGGCACCGAGCTTGTATGACATCAATCTTGCGGGTAGTGGCAAATTCAACGTGCTCAGTTCCTTGCAAGGAGAGGAATTGGAAGTTAATGTGGCTGGTTCAGGTGACGTTATTTTAAACAAAACCGTCAGCTTCCCGGAAATCGGGATGAATGTAGCAGGTTCGGGCAGTTTGGTTTGCATCGAATTAATCGCGGACAAATTGAACGGCAATATTGCCGGCTCTGGAGACTTGAAAGTGGCAAAAGGCGAGGTGAGAAAGGCAATTGCCAGTGTGGCTGGTTCTGGCGACATTATCCTCTCTTGTGACATAGATCACCTTGAGGCCGACATCGCCGGCTCGGGCGACATCAAGGCTCGAGTCAGTGGTAAGCTCAAGTACGGCATCATCGGCTCAGGCGACATCAGCTACTATGGCAATCCTATTGTGGAAGGCGACAAGGTGGGTAGTGGCAATGTGAAACAAATTTCTGAATAGTAAATCCTTTTTCATATCTTGTGAGGAGCGAGGCCGTTGTGAGCGACCTCGCTTTTTTTTGAAAAGAAGTTTCTCATAATCTCAAGAGCTTTTGCTTTAGATTATTCCCTGTTTGGGCGATGGATTCGAAAACTTTATAAAACCAGGGAAACGAATGGGTTTCTAAGAAAATAAGGTAGATTGAAGTCAAAGGACTTTCCTTCGAAAAGCCGGATATTGAACTTATAGCTGAGATGCTGTAACACAAATTGTTTTATTCATTTTAAAAACAGAATAAGTGCTTGATTACCAAACACTTATTCTGTTGCGGAGAGAAAGGGATTCGAACCCTTGGAACGCAAAGCGTTCAACGGTTTTCGAGACCGCCCCGATCGACCACTCCGGCATCTCTCCTGACCTAGGTCAGGCCTGGTCTGACATTATGAAGGCGACTTGCGCCGCCTTGCGGAGACAGAGGGATTCGAACCCCCGAAGCCTTTCGGCTTAACGGTTTTCAAGACCGCCGCTATCGACCACTCAGCCATATCTCCGCTGCAAAAGTACAACATTTTTCGTTAGGTTGAGAATTTTTCCGAAAAAAACTTTTTCCCAGCCGAAAAACCCTATCTTTGCAAGGTATTAGGAAAAGATGAAAACGAAGTGCTTTTTGATGGCCGTTTCATTGTTTTGTGCAGTGCTGTTTTGCACCTGCAACAAGGCACATTTGCCGTTTACGGAAAGTGAAGCCCCATATCATTTCAAGGAGTTGAAAACCATTGAAACACTTTTGGAAACCAATCCCGATTTGGCTTTGGACAGCGTGATGGCACTTAGGGCGATGGCTGAGAAAACACCCTTTACCTCTTTGGACCACAACGAATTGCGGTTGCGTGAAGTTCAGGCCCAATATAAGAATCATGTCCTGAGCGATACAAGTCCCGACTTGGCATCGGTGGTCGTTTTCTACGATAGTCTAACGAGATGTTATCCCGACAACGTCGATTTGCAGTATCTTTTGGCCAACGCCCATTATTATAAAGGTGTGGAATGGGTCTACGCTGACGAAGATGTCAAGTCTTTTTCGTGCTATCTCCAGGCTTTGGCGGTGATGGGTGAGCAGGAAAAATGGGAGGGGAATCCTTATGCACTGCGTTTCATTGCGTTGATTCACACGCGATTGTCTGAGATTCTGTATCATTATGGCCTGAATGATGCGGCCTTGGAGAATTGCCGAGAGGCTTACTTGTTATATACGAAGGATGCCGACAAGGCAGCCATGATGCGCTATGAGGCGGCCATCTACCAGTCGGAAAAGGCTTACGATAAGGCTTTGGCGCGATTCTACGAGGCGGAAGACTTGGTCGCAGGCGACGATGGCTTCATTCGGCTTTCGAAAGGAGCGAAACTCTTAGAGCTTCAGCAATATGACTCGGCTTTTCCGCATCTGGAACATGCTTTTCAGCATGGTGACCGTTTCGCTCGGACGGATGCGGCGGCCAAATTGTCTGAGATTTGTCAAATTGAGGGAAGGAGCGATGAGGAGTTGCGTTATGCGCGCTTCTATGTGGAGCAATCTCTGATGGAGCCTCGTCTGGCCTCGCGCAAGATGGAAATCGAATACCTGTATGGCACATTCAAGCGTCCGAAATTGGAGACCGTGACCCAAAGTGGGAAACTATCGCAGCTACCACTCGGAATGCTGTTCCTATTGCTGGCTATTGTTGGCTTGCTGGCTTTTGTCATCATCCGCAACCGAAAACGCATCAACCATATTGAAAACAAGATTTCAACTTTTGAACAAAAACGGGTTCAGGAAACCGACCTTGTTTCGGAGCTACAGCAAGCCGTTGAACAAAACCAACCACGGGAAAACGTCAATAGAGTGAATTTTGAAGAAGCTTGGACGGCGTTTTCAAACAGTCAGGTGGCATTGAAAATCAAACATTTGATTGAGGGCAAGGATATTATGATAAAGAGTGTGGGCGTCTATCCCAAACTGAAGCTGAAAGAGATGGACTACATCGAATTGGTTCAGGAAGCCAACCGATGTTTCCCTGATTTCTCGTCGCGGTTTCTGAAACGTTATTCCGAACTGAACGTGTCGGACCTTCGACATGGATGTTTGGCATTGTTGGGTTGCAACGATGCGGAGATTGCCGTACTCGAAGGCATCTCTTATAGCGGCTCAAACCGCAGGTCGAAGAAGATTTTGTCGGTTCTTGATTCGGGAGACAGCTTGGAAAATGCCATGATAACTTGCTTGAAAGAATTGGTATAAAATATTGATAATAAATAATATATAATGATTTTGTTGATATTGTGGAGAAAGTGGAGATGAAAAATCGTAGCAATTTGTTTGAGAGTGGCTATTTTTGCTGCAAACTTTTAAATCAATAAGTCATGAAAAGATCAATTTTATTCGTAATGATGGTGTTGCTTGCCATTGCGGGCAGCGCCCAAGTAAAGATGCTCAAACCCTATCTTTCGACGACGGTGTACAATGCGCCTGGTTTGACACCTTACGTTGAAAACGCCCTCGCCATTGACTGTCAATCGGCGGTTTACAAGGAATTTGAACCTGGGAAATTCAAAGCTACTGTCGAAATCACCACCATTTTCAGTAAAGATGATAGAGTGTACGACTTCTCCAAAATTGCTTTGGACAGTCCTGTGGTAACCGACACTTCGAAAATTGATGGTGCATTCATTGACCAACAACGATTCACGCTGCCTAACGGTGAATATCGGATGGAAATCAGTGTGGCTGACTTGAATGCCAAGGAGCAGGTGCCGTCGCACGATGCCATGACGATCACGGTGGAATTCCCTGATGAAGCGCCCGCCATCTCCGACATCCTTTTCTTCGACTCCTACGTCAAGGCCGAACAACCCACAGCTTGCACCAAGAGCGGCATGGATTTTCTGCCGAGAGTGTATCCTTTTTACGGTGCAGCCGATGCCAAACTGAAGTTCTACACCGAGCTATACAACAGCAACAAACTATATGACGAAGGCAAGTTTCTCGTCAGTTATTACATCGAGTCTAGCGAGTCGTCGTCAATGTTGCGCAATTTCAGCTTCAACCAGCGTTTCGAAGTGGGCAAGGTCAATGTGCTGCTCAATACCATTGATATCAAGGACTTGCCTTCAGGGAACTACTATCTTGTTGTTGAGATGCGCGACCGTAGCAATACCTTGATTTGCAGCCATAGTGCATTCTTCCAACGCAGTAATCCGGGGGTAGGCTATAATTTGGACGACTTGGCAGGAATCGATGTGAGCAATACTTTTGTGGGTGACATCGACAACATCGACACTTTGCGACAATATATCAAGTTCCTTGACCCGATTTGTTCTGAGGCGGAACGCAACTATTGCGCGGGTTTGGTGAAAACGGATGATGCCACGACTATGCAGCAGTTCTTGTTCAACTTCTGGAGCACACGTGCCCCACTAGCACCTGGTCAAGCATGGAAAGACTATCTTGCTGCTGTGAAACGTGTCAACATGTCGTTCGGAACGACTTCATATCCGGGTTATCGCAGCGACCGTGGTTATGTGTTCCTCAAATATGGTCAGCCCGACAAGATTGTGGAAAGCCCCAACGAACCGAACGCTTATCCATACGAAATTTGGCATTATTACGTGTTGGCCAACCAGCGCAACAAGCGTTTTGTCTTTATGTCGAAGGATGAGTCTACCAACGACTACCACTTGATTCATTCCGATGTAGTTGGTGAGGTAAACAACTATCGCTGGCAGTTGGAAATCTATTCGCGTGTCTATGGACAAGGTTACGACGAAGGTATTGACCAAACGAAGTATGAGGACATGTGGGGTTCGCGTGCCAACGACCTTTACAACAATCCGAGATAAGCGATGAAGAAAGTCGGGTTCCTGTTAGTGAAGCTGTGGGCTTACGGATTGTCGATAACCCCATTCTGGCTACTGTATCTCAGGTCTGATTTCTATTTCCTTATCGTGTACCATTTGGCTCATTATCGTCGTAAGGTGGTGAGACAGAATCTGTTGCGATCGTTTCCTGAGAAAGATCTGAAAGAGATTAAGGCAATTGAGAAACGCTTTTACCATAACTTGTGCGATCAGGTGGTGGAAATGTTCAAGCTGTTCCACATGTCGGTCGACGAGGCCAAACAGCGTATTCTGGTCACCAATCCGGAAGTGGTGGAGGCATTGTATGACCAACGTAAGAGTTTTTTCTTCGCGATTCCGCATTCGGGCAACTGGGAGTGGTTCGGCAAGCGGATGCAGACTTTTTCGGGTCATCATCCCATGGCCATTTATAAAAAGGTGAAGAATCCCGATTTCGACCGTTTCATCCTTGATTTGCGCACGAGTTTGCCCGTCGAGATGATGGAGTCTGATGCGGCTTTGCGCACCTTGGCAAGGCGTAAGGACACCTTGGATGCCGTGTTGATTTTGGCTGACCAGACTTCTTTCGGTTTGGATTCCGATTACTGGAACACCTTCCTTCATCAGGAAACGTGCTGGTTTACAGGCTTGGAACGCATGTCAAAGTTCCTCGACTATGCCATTGTCTTCGTGGACATGAAAAGAGTACGGCGCGGGCAATACGAACTGACTTTCCATCTCATCACCGACGACCCGAAAGCGACGGCAAAAGGTGAGATTATGGAGCAATATTCGCAACACATCGAGCGTTTCCTCCATGAGCAGCCCGACAATTGGCTGTGGTCCCACAAGAGATGGAAACACGTTAGAAAACAAACAGTTGCATGATAAGAGTTGCGGTCGTCATATTGAACTACAACGGGAAAGCGTTTTTGGAGCGTTTCTTGCCCAACGTCATCGCCAGTTGCGATTCGGCTTTGGCCGAGGTGGTGGTGGCTGACAATGCTTCCACTGATGGTTCTGTTGACTTCATGCGTGAGCGTTTTCCCCAGGTTCGCTTGATTGAAAACGGCAGCAACGAGGGGTTTTCGACGGGTTACAACCTTGCCTTGCAACAAATTGAGGCACAGTATTATGTGCTGCTCAATTCTGATATTGAGGTGACTCCCAATTGGATAGAGCCAATTATTAACTTGATGGATTCCGACCCCAAGATTGCAGCCTGTCAACCCAAGATCCTGTCATATTACCACAAGGAGCAGTTCGAGTATGCTGGTGCTTGTGGCGGCTTCATCGACAAATACGGCTATCCGTTCTGTCGTGGGCGCGTATTCCAGCATCTTGAAGAGGACAAAGGCCAGTATGATGCGCCGATGGAAGTCTTTTGGGCCACAGGAGCTTGCATGTTCGTCCGCGCCGATTTGTATCATCAAATGGGTGGCCTTGACGACAGTTTCTTTGCCCACATGGAAGAAATCGACCTTTGCTGGAGGTTGAAAAATGCGGGTAACAAGGTGTATTGCTGCCCGCAGTCGGTTGTGTATCACATCGGCGGCGGTACGTTGCCCAAGGATTCGCCCCGAAAGACTTACTTGAATTTTCGCAACAACCTTTCGGTTTTGGTAAAAAATCTGCCTGACCATTGTGTGAAGCGCGTTATCCTATACCGTGTTTTCCTCGATTGGGTAGCCGCCTTGAAGTTCCTATGCGAGGGCTGCTTCAGGGATTTCCAAATGGTTTTTAAGGCGCATCTTGATTTTTACAAACGATTGAAGTCCTTGCGTGAAAAACGCAAAAAAGCCCAGCGTAATAAGGTGGGTTGCATGTATCGAAGAAACATAGTTTTCGACAGCATGATTTTGGGCAAAAACAAATTCAGCGACTTGAAAGCCAACGATTTCTCAAGCTAATGAGGCGATGGCCTTGTCGTAGCTTTCCATGCCGAAACCGCTGAAGTGGGCCTGGCAAGCCTCTGCCGTGAAAGAATGCCGGCGGTATGGCTCACGTTTGGAGATGTCGGAGATATGTACTTCCACGACAGGTATACCTATGGCGCGGATGCAGTCGGCGAGGGCAATGGATGTGTGGGCATAGGCTCCTGGATTCATTACCACGGCATCAAAGACGCCGTCGGCCTCTTGTAGCTTATCAATGAGGCAACCTTCATGATTTGATTGGAAATAGGAGAGTTGGTGTTGAGGGAAGCGTTGTTGGAGTTGGGTGAAATAAGTCTCGAAAGATAGGTTTCCGTATATTTCAGGTTCACGTTTGCCCAACAAATTCAAGTTAGGTCCGTTGAGGATGAGAATGTTCATTATTAGGAAAGTTTTTGCAAAGATAGCTTTTCAGTCGGGATAAAATGGTCTTGTAGCGCAAAAAATTTTTTTTGAAGAATAAAGGCTTATATCGAATCTTTTCGTATTTTTGTCTCGTTAAAGAAACTAGCTTATGAAAATCATCACTTTAGGCAAAACCAATCTCAAGGTAAATAAGAATGGTTTTGGTGCCCTTCCGATTCAGCGTGTCAGTCAGAAGGAGGCCGTTTATTTGTTGCACAAGGCCTTTGACAATGGGTTTGATTTTTTCGACACGGCCCGTTTCTATACCGATAGCGAAGAGAAAATAGGTGCAGCCTTTGCCGACCGGCGCAACAAAGTCGTTTTGGCATCGAAGACCGCGGCCCCTACGGTGGAGGAGTTCTGGAAGGATTTGCATACTACTTTGAAGAATTTGCAGACGGATTATCTTGATATATACCAGTTCCATAATCCCGACTATTGTCCGCGTCCGGGCGACAAAGTTGGCTTGTATGATGCCATGAAAGTGGCCAAGCGGCAGGGTAAGATTCGTTTCATTGGCATCAGCAACCACCGCCAGTCGGTGGCCATGGAAGCTATTGAGCGCGATTGCTACGATACACTGCAATATCCTTTTTCATACCTGTCTTCTGACACCGAGCAACGGATTGTGGAGTTGTGCCATAAGCACAATATGGGTTTCATCAGCATGAAGTCCTTGGCTGGGGGACTTATCACCGATTCGGCTCTGGCTTACGCTTTCCTGAATCAGTTTGACCATGTACTTCCCATTTGGGGCATTCAACGTGAAAATGAGTTGGATGAGTTCATTTCTTATCAAGACCATACACCGGAGCTGACTTCGATGTCGTGGCGCAAAATCGAGAAGGAACGCAAAGAATTTGGCACCGATTTCTGCCGAGGCTGTGGCTATTGTATGCCTTGTCCTGCTGGCATACAAATCAACGATTGCGCTCGTATGAGCCTCCTTTTGCGCCGTGCTCCGCTTGAGGTTTACCTTACCGAAGAATGGGCTGCCAAGATGAAGCTGATTGACAAATGCAAGCATTGCAATGGTTGTAGCGAGAAATGTCCGTACGGATTGGAAGTGCCCGCGCTTTTGAAGAAGAATTACGAAGACTTCAAGGAGTTTTGGGCGAACAAATAAAAACTTTTATGTTAGTGGCAAAAGAAAGGCGGCCTTGATTTCATCAGGTCGCCTTTCAAATTTGTTCGTCATGGGTCAAAGCAGTTAATGCTTTATGAACTTGAGATGCGTTTTTCCAACGCGGACAAAATAAAGTCCTGACGGCAAGTCGCCGACGAAAAGTTCTCCATCCACTTCAAGGATGTCGGTTTTAACACTTATTCCAAGGCTATTGAAAATGCTGATTTCAGTCGCTTCTTCCAGACCCTCCACTCGGATTCTGTCGTTGGAAGGATTGGGATATAGGCTGAAAGGATTATTGTCGTTCTCATCAACGCCGTTGGCGTTGAAAAAGGCAGCAAGCACGATGTCGTGGTCAACGACAATTTCTCTTGGATTGTCGACAATCTCGTCGCCCCATTTCACGAATTGATAGCCATCGGCTGGGATGGCGGCAAGTGTGGCTGTGCTGCCTGCGTTGTACGTGCCAGCACCGATAACAAAGCCTTGGTTCTCATCGTAATATATGGTGACGGTGTAGGTGCTAACTGAATTGATGGCGAAGGAGGCCGTGTAGGTGGCATCGCTTGTGACCATTATGGTGCGGGGGTTGCTCGTGTTGCCGTCTTGCCAACTTGCGAAGTGGAAACCGTGGTTGGGGGTGGCGCCAATAGTGATTTCTGTGCCTTCAAGGAAGGAACCTCCGCCATAAACGGTACCCATGAGCGGATTGTCCGATTCCACGTCGATGGTATAATAAGTCTGCATTGGTTCGAAGAAGGCTGTGAAAGTGGTATCTTGTGTGACATAGATGTTTCGAGGGTTGATGGAAATGCCATCGTTCCAGCGTTTGAAAACGGCGCCTTCATTTGCGATGGCGCTGATTTGGATGCTGGTGTTTTCTGGGTAAGTGCCGCTACCCGTCACGATGCCTAAATCGGGATTGTTGGAAAGCACATTGACGGTGTATTCCGGTGTGCCGTTTTGATAGAATAAGGCCGTGTATGTGGCGTTTTGGGTTACGACAAAACTTCTGGGGTTGATGGGGATGCCATCACTCCAACATAGGAACATGTAGTTGGGGTTGGGTGTGGCGGTCAGTGTGGCTGTATCGCCGTAGTGATAGCTGCCGCTTCCGTCGACTGTTCCGCCTTCCACAGGGTCGCTGATGGTAGTGATTTCGTAAGTCTTTGGAGAAAACACAGCGGTGTAGGAGGCGTTGCCTTCAACGAACACGCTACGTGGGTTTTCTATAGCACCGTCGGTCCAATAGTCAAAGAAATAACCTTGATTGCTGTGGGCCGACAAATTGATGGTGGTACCATAGTTGTAGATGCCGCCGCCGTTGACGGTGCCTGCGCCTTGGGGGATGGCGTCGGTTTTGATGAGGCATTGTTGTATGTTGAAACGGGCGGTATAGGTATGATCCTCAGTGACGACAATAGTACGCGGATTGTCGGTGTTGTCGTCGGTCCAACTGACGAATTCAAATCCCAGATAGGCAGTGGCTGAAATCTGGATGGTGTCCATATAATGGTAGTCGCCGCCGCCCGACACCCAACCCCATCCGGTGTTGTCGGACAATACGGTAATGGTGTATAGGCGGGTGCTGAAGGAAGCGATAAAGGTGCTGTCTTGCGTGACGACGATGGTGCGTGGGTTGCTGGTATTGCCGTCGTCCCAGCTATCGAACGCAAAGCCTGGGTTGGCAATAGCCTCAAGGGCGATGGTGTCGCCGTAGTGATAGTTGCCGCCACCAGTCACCACGCCAGTGCCTTCGGGGGAAACAAGGGTTTCAATAAAGTAGTCGATTTGTCTAAAATGGGCGATAAAGGTGCTGTCTTGCATTACGATGATGTCGCGTGGGTTGTCGGTGATGCTGTCGCTCCAATACAGGAATTCGCAGCCCATGTTGGGGAAAGCTTCAATCGTGGCCGTGTCGCCGAGGGCATAAGTGCCGCCTCCACTGACGGTGCCCCAATCGTCGTTGTTGGCCTCAACAGTGAGCGTGTAAACGGGTGTAGGCTCGGAAGGCAAAACCACGAGTGAGGTGATTTCTTCGCAGTCATCGGGTTGGTATAGGACTTCGCCGTCTTTCCAAACCATGCCCACATGGTCGATTTGGCCGGCATAATAAACGCCGTATTCATTGACGCACAAAGCATAAAGGTCGCCCGTCTCATTGAAGGGATGGGCATGGAGCACTGCACCGTTTTTCCAAACGAAGATGGAATCGTCAGTGAAACCTGAAGTGTAGATGTCGCCGTCATATACGGCTATGGCTTGGAAAGAGGAGATGAGGCTGTCGCTAAAAGAATAGAGGACTTCTCCGTTTTCCCACACTGTGGCCAACAGACCTTCCAAGTAATAATAGCCGCCTGCATAAAGGTTGGTGCCGTCATGGTGCAGGCAGCAAACGGTAGAGGTAAGATCCGCATTCCACAGCAAGGAGTCGTTTTTCCACACAGTTGCGATGTCCAAGGAATCGGTTGAGCCGCCGGAATAGAGGTCGCCCGTGACGGAATCAAGGCACAGGGCATATATTTGGTTGGGGCTGAGGCTGTCGCTGAAGGCATGGAGTATCTCGCCGTTTTGCCATACGAGACCCCGATGAAGATTCCACTCGTTATCGTCGTAACCTGCTGCTGTCCAATCGCTTTCGTTGAGAATCAAGCTGTTGATGACGGAGTTCTCGCCTGCCGAAAACAGGAGGCTGTCGCTCAGCCAAACGCGGCCTTCAGAATAGGCCGTGTCGTGAACGAAACCTGCGCTGTAAACCATCTCATCGGGTGTGACCTGTAGAGCTTGCAAGCTGACGGACAAACTATCTGATAGGCTGTAAACTAACGTGTCGTTCTTCCAAATTTTGCCCGTTCCGTTGCCATTGCCAGCAAAATAAATGTCTTGGGCTTGGGCGAAACCGAAGACGAAAAACAAGGCGGCGAAAAGTATGCTTATCTTTTTCATTGTATGTGCTTTTTTCTTGAAAGTGACTCTATTTACGTGGCAAAAATAGATATTTTTTTATTTTTGCGCCATGATTTTCAGAAAAGCATTCATATCATTGGCTTTTGTGGCGGTTTCGCTGGTTTTGTCTTGTAGCCACCCTTCGTTTGAATCTGCTACGGAAAATCCTGAGGATGTGGAATATATGCGGTTGATGGATTCCGTGGAGTCTGTTTTGGATCGTTCCTGCTATTACGACTTCAGCGACTCGCTCCTCAAGCCCGCGTTAGCTTATTACGAGCAAAATGACGGCCCGCACGACCTTTGGATGCAGGCGCGTTGTCATTATCTGGCGGGTTGCCTGATTTTCGACAAAAATCGCCGTTCCGAGGAAGCCACCACCCATTTCATAGAGGCCTTGCAACTCCTTGATGCCCATTTTGACGCTTCGCAAGCTCCTGTTGGACAGCTCTATAGCAAAATTTGTCACAATGTTTCGCGCCTTGCCCATAATTTCGCCGACGAACCATGCTGCCAGCGATTTGCCCGTCTCGGTTTGGACTATGCTACCGCAGTCCATGACACGACTTGGATGTTGCGCTCGTATGCCAACCTCGCCTTGCTCTATGAGCGTTTCGGCAAGCCTGGCGAGGGCGATACGGCCTATTTCTATGGCAATGAGGGACTTAGGATGGCCGATGCTTCGCGTTTCCCATACGAGACTGCTTTGCTATTGAATGCACTTGCCAATTGCGACCGCCACAGCGGAGAATACGATTCGGCCTTTCTCCGTTTTGAGAAGAGTGAGTCGTTGATTGACAGTACTTTCCCCTTGTATCACCGCAACCATACCGAGAAGGCTTTTGTGTATTACTGCTTACAGGATTACGTTTCGGCGGTGGCTAACTTGGAAATCGCTTATCAGTCAAGTGATGTGGAACTCAAGACGCAGGCGGCTTGTGGCCTCGCCGATTGTTACGAAAAGTTGGGCGACACCTTGATGGCCATGCCTTATTACGCTCTCGTAAAAGCCCATAAAGAGAAGGAAACTGTGCAGAATAGCTACAACGCAGAGACGTTATCGATGCTAAACAACTATCTGAAAGACAGGAAAAAAGACGAAAATTCTTTGCTTTGGATAGTGATACTTCTTGTCGTGACGGTACTTTCGGCATTGGCCGTTTACCATCGCGGCTACCGGAACAAGCTGGTGAGGCAACATGAGGAAATCAAGCGGGACTTGCAAGAGGCGCACGATGCCTTAAAGGTAAAGGAACGCGAAGCCTTGCAGACGAAAGCCAAGGCCATCTACGACGACCGCCGCGACAACACGTTGGGACGGCTGCTCGATTTGTTCAACACCACTTATCCCGATGCCTTGCCGAAACTGAAAGCCACCTATCCCGACCTGAACGAAACCGAGCTTAAGGTCTTTGTGTTGTCTTGTCTTGGACTACGCCTGAAGGAGACTGCCGACATCCTCGACCTGCGCGAAAACACCGTGGCGAAATACCGCACTTCATTGAAGAAAAAGGTGTCAGCTGAGGCGATGGAAACGCTTCTTTCGGGGCAAAATGCGGAATCCTGATGCGGACAAGCATGGATTTTCCCAACTTTTTTGTGGATTTTCAATGCCGTAAGATGTTGATTTCCAATAAGGATTCCAGAAAATGAAGTGGATTTGGGATTGGAATTTGCTTTTTCTGCTGTTTTTTGCTATAATTTTGTATCCGTCATTGCGAGCAAAGCGCGGCAATCCAAAAACAGGTACTTGTCTGGACTGCTTCGTTCCTCGCAGTGACGACAAATGCAAAAAACGAAAACTAAACATTAGACCATGAAAAACAAACTCCAACTTACATTGTTGCTTCTGATGGGAGCTACACAGCTTTTCGCCCAAAACACGGTGGGCACCGACTTCTGGTTTACCATCATGCCGAATGCTGAAGACTTTACGGGTACAGGGTCGTATTATGTACGGGCACCCGAACTCCGCGTCACAGGCGAAAGGTCCTGTTCGGGTATGGTGTCCAACCCCCACACAGGCTGGTCGGAGACTTTCGAGGTCGCTGAAGGTCAGGCCGCCATCATCCCCATCCCTGTCGAACAATCCTATGCGCTTGACAGTTCGGACTGTATCCTCGAAACCGGCATCCATGTCGAAACAACGGATTCTGTTTCGGTGTTTGTGGGCAATTACACGAAAGCCTCTTTTGATGTTTATTGCGCCTTGCCTACGCCTTCGCTGGGAAGTGACTATTTGGTGCAAACATACGATGCCATAGGCAATGATGACGACATACGTGCGTTGCTTTCGGTTATTGCTGTTGAAGACAATACCACCGTCGATTTCCTTTTGAGTTGCGACACAAAACACGGACATTTTGCCAACAATCCGTTTTCAGTGACCTTGCAAGAAGGGGAGTGCTACCAGTTGCAGGCGGCCAACAACCAATGCTTCAACGGAAGTCGTGTTTCGGTCAGAGACAGAAAACAAAACGTCGCCGTCCTTGCTGGCAACCGCTATCTTTACGTTCCTAACGATTCCATAACATGTGCCGACCAAGGCGAAGAGCAGATGATGCCCGCGTCCACTTTGGGACGGCGGTTCGTGATAGTGCAAACACGGGGACGTGTCACCGACTATGTTCGGGTGACGGCCTTGAAAGGCCCATGCGAAATACGGAAAGACGGCGTGCTGTTAGGGGTCGTCGGGGCTAACCAATACCTTGATTTTTGCATTACGTCAAATGAACAGGCTTCGTTTCTTGAGACTTCGGAGCCTGCCATCGTCGGCTTGTATTCCATGGGGAGCAGCAACGAAGGTAATAGTGGCGACCCGTCTATGGTCATCACCAATCCTTTGGAGCAACAGGTTGAAAGCGCTACTTTTTGCACATTCCGCACCACTTTTTCGCGACATCATTTCGTCAATATAGTCACGGAAACAGACAAGGTCTCGGGCATGATGCTGGATACCGTTGACATTTCCTCGGAGTTCAGTTTGGTTCCAGGCAATCCCGAATATTCCTACGCAAGAATCCAACTTGAAGATGACGGAACTTATCGTTTATCAAACGACGGCGGTTTTTTGGCACAGGTGTATGGCTACGGATATGCTGAAGCCTATTCCTTTTGGGCTGGCTCGTCGGTCTTGACCTCGGAATTGTCGGTGAACAACGAACCCGAATTGGAGCATCCTGAAGGATTCGAGGCCGACATCGACGAAACTTTGTCTTTCAGGTTGCAGACCAATTACGACCTCAGCGAGGCGCATTGGGATTTCGGCGACGGCCAAACGGCCACGGCTACCGGTCATGCGATGCAGCACAGTTATGGCGTGGGCGGGAATTACCGTTTGTCGTGCGACCTCTATCGGCAGAACCAATTCGGGCAACAAGTTTTTGCGGGTCGCGTGAGCACCATCATCCATGTGGGAACGGCTGGTCTGGATGAGCCTTTCGCTGAGATGATTTGTTTTTATCCCAACCCAGGAAAAGATGTGCTGAACATCCGTATAGCCTTGCAAAATGCCCGCGTGGAAGTGTATGATGTCATGGGGCGGTTGGTGCACGAGCAGGAAATTACCGAAGGCGTTACGGCGATTGACGCTGAAGCTTGGCCTTCGGGGGTGTATGTTTGGAAAGTAATTGCCGACGGTAAGGAGGCAGAAATGGGAAAATGGATAAAACAATGATACTATGAAAACAATGAGATTTTACACCTTGTTTGCGCTTCTGTTGCTTTGCGGGGCGAAATCCTTTGCCCAGGAATGGGAATACTCCCAAGAATTTGATTATTCCACGGATGCACCTTATTTTCTCTTGCCATACGAATTTTCGGATGGGAGGATTTTGGTGTCGTGTACCAACAACCATGTGAATGATTGCGGTCGCTATGTGTATCCCATTCCCGCCACGATGGCATTGGATTCGGAAGGGACGAGAATAGCCTATTCCGAGTATTATAAGGAAGGCTTTTTTGGCAGCCATCCGTTTGTGTTTGAAAACGAATCGGGCGAGGCGTTCATCTTGATGAACTACAGCCCTAATCATGACACCTGTTCGCCCAACTATTTCCAAAACTTTGACCCACCTATTGATTATTGCATTCTTGGTCTTTACAAGCTCAACGACGACCTGAGCATTGCGGAAAGCTATGAACTGGAAATCCCCATTGACACCTTTGAATACCAAGGAAGGCCTTGGAATTGCGGACAAATAGACCTGATTTCTGCGTTTATGGATGACGACGGCACCATAGTGGGTGCTTATTGCAAGACCACCAGTTACGATTACCCCAATTCACGCGGCTATGATAGCACGGTGTTCTTCAGGATGGACTTTGAAGGGCGGATTCTCAATGAGGCCCGATATTGCGGAGAGTACCGCTGGGGCGAGGACCCGACCCTCGATTACCGAAATCACCATATTGTAAAAACCGACAGCCTTTACATTTATTATGGATTCGTGCGCGATGTCGTTGCTGAGGACGGAAAAAACCTTGTCTATTTAGATTATGACTTCAACATTGTGCGGTCTCGTGCTTTCCGGCACCCCAGCGTTCTTCACCCATTTGATAACGTTTATTTTCAAAACATGAATGTCAAGCGCAGCCCTCATGGCACAACATATTTGACCAGTGTGATTAGTGAAATGGACGACCATTATTGTAGTGTTTTATATGAATTTGATGACGATGTCAACGCTTCGGGCAACAGTGTTCCGATAAAGCGTTATGCGGAGAGGAAGACGCCGGATTATGACTCGCCAACACAAAGCACTGGTGTCGCGCTTTGGGAAGATGGCACTATTTGTTATGCATACACATTAAACAATGGCCTTGGTTTATCCAATGATTCTTGGATTGTATTGGAACATTTGACTCCTGAATTTGATACTATCAGGACATTGTTCTATGGTTCAAATGATGATGGAGTTTTTAGTAGGGCGAAAGGCATCAGAGCATTAAGTGATGGAGGATTGTTGCTTACCACATGGGAAAGGAAACTGTACGCATGGAATCAAGGTTGTGCTGATGTGGTTAAATTTTCCGCCGAAGCTTTTGTGGGCATTGAGGAAGCCCACGACAACGGCCTGAAGGTGGCCATTGCCTATCCCAACCCAGGGAAAGATGTGCTGAATATTTGTACGGCTGTCACAATGTGGCAGCCCTACAATGCCCATGTCGAAATCTATGATTTAAACGGAAAACTGATTTGTAATCAAGAAATTACGGAAAACATCACTTCAATAAACACTGAAAACTGGCCTTCGGGGGTTTATGTTTGGAAAGTGATTGCGAACGGTGTTGAGGCTGAGAGCGGGAAGTGGGTGAAGGATTGAGAAACTTGTCGGGGTGCTGCCCGACTGGTTGATTCTCATGTCTTTTGCACCTTTTTGAGATTTTTTACGCTGCAAATATACACCTTTTTGAGATTTTTCCCCATCACACACTTTTTTTGAGTTTTTTCGATGGCTTCTGTTGACATTACCCAAAATGTAGTATCTTTGCAGTCGATATGCGGTGCCGAATGGCTCAATAGGGAATCGGGTGAGAATCCCGGACAGTTCCCGCTGCTGTAAGCTCTTCACGCCGGCCATCATGCCACTGAAAACCAACATTTTTCGGGAAGGCGGCCAGTTTCAAGGAGTAAGTCAGAAGACCTGCCGCACGTCGTGAAACAAGGCTTTCGGGACAAGAGCTGGCCTTTCCTTATAATTAATAAGGTGTACCAACACTATCCTTGAAGTTTTGAGGTAATTAACTAATTATTAAACCTTTAAAACTAAAAGTATTATGCGTTTTAAAAACTTTACCCTCTTATTCCTCATGGGAATTTTCGGTCTTTTCACGACCAACCTGTTTGCACAACAGGATGCCACCATCTCTGCCGACGAAATCCAATACTGGATTGGTGAAGGCGAAAACGAAGTGGTGGTTGCCATCAGCTGGTGCAGCTACACTGAAACAGCCTTAGCTTGGGGCTACCGTTTCAATGGCGAAGCCACTGTTTTCCAGGCACTCACGGCTATTGCCGCCGAGGACAGTCGCCTGACGGTGATTGGTTCTGCTCCCTCCAACATCACCTATGTAGATGGCAACTTTGAGCTGACCATGTGCCCCAATCCGGATGCACAGTGGGGCGACCCCGACTATGATGTCCCCATGCACAGCGTGAATAGCTTAATGGGCCAGAACATGATGTCGGCCGAACCGATTCACAACAATGATTTCGTGAAGATCGGTGGTTATGCTTGCGGCATCATGTCACCCGACTGGACCACCATCATCTGGACCACCGAAATCATTCCTGCCACCGACCCGAGCATCACTCCTGAAGATGCGACCATCGACCCTGCCGATATCCGTTACTGGATTGGCGAAGGCGAAAACGAAGTGGTGTTCATCGTCAACTGGGCTGAGCCTGACACGGCCTTGGCTTGGGGTTACCGCTTTGCCACCGAAACCGTCACCATCAAAGACATCATGGACGGCATCGCTGCTGTCGATAACCGTTTCAGCTATGACGCCATGGGCAGCTGGATGAACGACATTTTCTTCAACGACGGCACGCTCGACCTGAGCCTCACCGAACCGATGTGGGTCTCCTACTTAGTCAATGGCGAGTCTTCATGGGATACTTTTGATGTCAAGACGCTTGTCGATGGCGACTATGTGAAGTGGGGCGACACTTATTGTGGCACCCTGGTTGATCCCGAAAACTACATTTACGTTTGGGAAAAGGAAATTGCCGCCGTGTATCCCTACGCCGTGGAAGCCATGATTGACCCGTCAGAAATCTACTATTGGGTTGGCGAAGGCACGAACGAGGTGGTGTTTGCTGTCAACTGGGCTGACCCCAACAAGTGCTTTGCCTGGGGCTATCGTTTCAATGAAGCGACCATCACGGTGAAGGATGTCATGGATGCCATCAAGGCAGCCGACGGACGTTTCAACTATACTGTTGGCGCTTGGGGCGTGGAAGACATCACTTTCCACAATAGCGAGTTCAACTTGGGCATCACGGAGTATTCCTACTTCATGTACAACGTGAACGGCCTTTATGCTTGGTACGGCTATGACCAGCAAACCCTTGTGAACGGCGATTTCGTCAAGTTCGGTGACGTAGCCTGCGGCACCGAAATTGCCCCGTGGACCTACGTTTGGACACAGCCTGTTGAACCCGTTGCTAATCCTACCGGCATGAATGAAAACCAAGATTGCACTTTGTCCGTCTATCCGAATCCCGCAGTGGGTGAGACCTTCGTGACCCTCGAAAACGCTGGCTTCAACGAGGTTTCGGTCTATGACCTACAAGGCCGCTTGATCAGCAAACAGAGCTATGTGGCCAACGCTGGCGACCAAGTTCGCCTTGGTGTCGAGATGCTGAACAACGGCGTGTATTTCGTCCGCGTCAGCAATGAGAATTCTATTCAGACCGCCAAACTTGTGGTGAAATGATGAAAAGGATTTCCATCCTGTTGATGGCTATGGTGCCGGTTGCGCTGTGGGCGCAGTTTGCTCCCGCACAAGATAAACCCGGCACCACGGCCATGCATGCCGACTCGTCAGCGTTTGTGGCTTGGGCTACAGGAATCGAGTTAGAGCGTGGCCCGATGAATATCACCAACCCCGGTCTCGGTTTGGCGAGTTTTGGCCCGGATTTGACAGTGGCTTTGGGCAAGCCTGGTGGCACAATGGATGTCGTAAGTCTCGGTGATGGAGGAAAAGCTACGCTGACCTTTGATTCACCTATCTGCAACGAGCCTGGCCCTGACTTTGCCGTGTTCGAGAACGGTTTCGCCAACGCAGTAGATCCAGAAACATGGGCACTTGAGCTTGGTTTCGTGGAGGTCAGCTCCGACGGCGTGAATTTCTTCCGTTTTCCCGCTGTAACCTATGTCCAGACTGACACGCAATTAGGCAATGGAGGCAGCATTAATCCTGCACAACTTCATAATTTTGCCAGTAAATATGGAGCATTCTATGGAACGCCCTTCGATTTGGACGAGGTGGAAGACAATGCGCTGTTGGATAAACACAAGGTGACACACGTCCGCATCGTTGACGTGGTGGGCAACATCGATCCCGAATATGCTACCTACGATTCGGAAGGTCATATCGTCAACGACCCGTGGCCTACGCCTTTTGCATCCAGCGGAATGGACTTGGACGCCGTCGGCGTGATTCACGACTTGGCGCATTTTGACGTACCTGAGAATGGGGGAAAACTTGTTTCTTTGTACCCTAATCCTGTCAGGGACAGACTCTTCGTGAAGACGGAAAACTTGCAATCGGTTGAAATCTACAATGCTGTTGGACAGTTGGTTATGAAGACCACGGAAGAAGCCGTTGACCTCAGCGCATTGACCGATGGCATCTATCTCGTCCGTGTTGTTTGCGAAGATGCAATGATTACGCAACGTATTGTTAAACAATAAATTGATTCGAAATGAAAAAGGTAAATCTGTTCCTTTTGGCTCTTTTGGTGGCGACTTTGTTCTCCTGCAAACCCGATAAGCCAGTCAATCCGAATGCCTACAACCTCGGTTCTGGTGTTTTTGTGCTCAACGAGGGCAATTTCCAGTTCTCCAACGCCTCGCTGAGTTTCTATGACCCTCAAGCCGATACGGTGGCCAACGATTTGTTTTATAAGGTGAACAGTGCCCCTCTCGGTGATGTGGCGCAAAGTCTGGCCATAGCCGATGGCAAGCTCTACATCGTGGTTAACAACAGCAATTATATTTATAAGGTGGATGCCAACTCGATGGTGTGCGACACTACGAAGCCCTTCAAACTCGGCGATTTCTATTCACCGCGCGAGATGCATGTCGTGGCTCCCAACAAGGCTTACGTCAGTGATTTGATTGGCACCGGCCTATGGATTGTCAACCCGCAGGATATGAGCCATTCGGGTTCCGTCGAGATGGGCAAATCGACCGAGAAGATGGTGCAAGTCGGCAACGAGCTGTACGTCAGCAACTGGTCGAACTACTACGTTCCCGGCATGGAGAAGAATAGCGTTCAGGTCGTGGACATCAACAACGACGTGAAGGTGGCGGAAATCCAAGTGGGGAAGGAGCCAAACTGCATGGCAGTGGACAAGAACAATCATGTTTGGGTACTTTGTGAAGGTGCCACATGGGAGGCTGACGGCGAGAATCCCACCTTGTGGGAAATCGACCCGATGCTGAAGTCGGCCACCCTGCGCTATGAGTTCGATGGTACGGCTATGATTCTGAAAGCCAATGCTTCAGGCGATGGATTGTACTTGTTCATTGATAACGAGGTGCGCCGTTTCGACATCGCTGCTTCGACCTTGTCGGAGACGTTCCGCATTGCTGCTCCCGAAGGAGGGATGTTCTACAATATGGCCGTCAATCCCCAAAATGGAGAGTTGTACGTCACTGACGCGAAGAACTATCTGATGGATGGCACGGTTTATCGCTATTCCGAAGATGGCGTGCTGCTCAGCTCGTTTGAGGCAGGCGTCATTCCTAGTGCAATGTTGTTTAAATAATTGATATTCTTTCGTGTGGGGCTTTCTTTGGGAAGCCTCACACATTTTTTTGTTTAGTTTATGAAAAAGACCTGTCCCCGTTGCGGAAAAGAGTTTGAGTGCGTCCATTCCGTGGACTGCTGGTGTGTGAAGGTAAAGCTCACTGACACCACGAAAGCCTATTTAAAAGAGCATTACATCAACTGCCTGTGCAAAGACTGTTTGGAGGAAATCAATGGAAAACAAGACTAGTGTATTGTCATTGCGAGCGAAGCGTGGCAATCTCCTACTATTCGCCTTGTCGCTTTTGCTTTTCGCGGCCTGTGCCCCGAAAGCCAAAACCGACGTCAAGGCATTGCCTGAAGGCAAAAATCTCATGCGTCATGCCAGAAACATTTCGGTCTTTGAGAAAGACTACGGTTATCGGATGGAGGTGCTTTGCCCTTGGGACACAACGCTTTCTTTGGGCAGTTTTGCTCTTGTCAAGGACACGACGAAGGCGGTCGAGAAGGATGTGAAAGGCACCATTCAGGTGCCCGTACAGTCGGTGATATCTTTTTCGGCCACGCAATGGGCTGTCTTTCTGCGATTGGGTGAAATCGACCGCGTGAAAGGCATCCTTGAAGGACGCTTCGTGAGCGATACGACCATGAAGTCACTTTTGGCGCAGGAAAAGGTCTACGACATTGGCACGGAAGCCGCCGCCGACATAGAGCGGATGATACAACTAAAACCTGATGCTTTGCTCTATTCCCCTTATTTCGATGGCAACCAAGGTGGACTGAACGTCACGGGGGCGGTGCTGTTCCCCTTCGCGGACTACATGGAAAACACGCCCTTGGGCCGCGCCGAGTGGATTCGCGTCATCGGCATGTTGGCGGGCTGCGAGGACAAGGCCGATACTTGGTTTGATGACATCGAAAGGCGCTACAATGCGCTTTCAGGTCTTTGCGCCAATGTGAAGCATCGCCCGACAGTCTTCTCCGACTTGGCCTTCAACGGACAGTGGTATGTGGCAGGAGGCCGAAGCTATATCGCCAAACTGTTTTCCGATGCGGGTGCCGATTACATTTGGAAGGACAATCCCTCGACGGCCAGTGTCCCGATGGACGCAGAGAGTATTCTTGCCAAGGCGCAAAAGGCTGATTATTGGCGGGTTATCAATTCCAATCCTTTCCAGATGACCTACGAATCCTTGGCTAAGGGAAGCCCTGTCTATCCGCTTTTCGACGCTTTCAAAAAACACCAAATCATCGTCTGCGACATCCTCCCGACAGGTTATTTTGAGCAGTCGCAATGCGAGCCGGATTTGCTTTTGGCCGACTTCATCCATTTCTTCCATCCCGAGCTGTTGACGGGCGAATGGTCTGATTATCAGCCGAAATATTACCATTTGATGATAGAGTAAAGGCTATAGATGCGCTTAATACAGCATCCCGAAAAGCCAAAGCGGAATTTTGTTGCCGTGCCCAATCTCCATGTCATCGCTGACCACATAGCTGCTTTCGACGCCCTTGATTTGGGAGAAGCCTTTCCGCTTGCCGCCCACTTCGAAAAGCCATTTGTCATCGACAACAAGGTCGCCTTGTTCGGGCATATAGAGCTGGTGTGCAGGGCCTAACTGCGAGGCGAGGTAAGTTTCGCGCATGGTGCCGGCTTCGGCTTGGGGTGTCAGGCAATACATCAGATTGGTGTTGTAGAAAAGGATTTTTTCGGGTTTTGTCAGCATGTTCATCCCCCCAATTTTGGAATATAACCGCCGAATCAATGCGGCCTTGTCTATCAAGTCAATGAGTTTCAGCACATTGTTCCTCGACGACTGTAAGGTGCTGCAAAGTGCTGAAATATTCAGCGTGTAGGGTTTGCTCTCGGCCAATACTGCCAATAGTTGCTTGGCTTTATAAACCGAATCGAATTCAATGTTGCCCACCGAGGGGATTTCTGATGTGATGATGTTGTCAATCACCTGTTGCAGGCGGTCGGCAAAACCGTCGCCTTCCTCGCGATAGAAGGGATAGTAGCCCGCTTCAATGTATTTTTCGAAATGGTGGAGCACCTTCACTTTTGCGGTGATTTGAGAGGCTTCCATGAAATGGTTGCCCAAAATGGTTTCTATCGACAAAACGGGCAACTTGGCCACGCCTTCCAATTGCAGGTATTCCCTGAACGACAGGCCTTCCAAGGTGTAGGCCCGATGCCGCCGCGACAGGTCGGCCACCAACGACTCTTCCAATTTCAGCATTGAAGAGCCAGTGACCACAAGATGCAATTGGGGGTAGGAATCGTAAATGTTCTTGACCTCCCTTTGCCAGTCCTTGTATTTGTGCACTTCGTCCAAAAAAAGATGCGTGCCGCCGTGAGTGTAGTGGTGTTCGGCCAATTCGAGGATGGTATGATTGGCGAACCATAAGTGGTCCAACGAGACATACAAGGCTCTTTCGGCATTGGGGAAGGTCTGTTTGATGTGTTGCAAAATCAGGGTCGTTTTGCCCACGCCTTTCGCTCCCTTGATGACAATCAGCCTGTTATCCCAGTTGATTTTGTCGTACAGATATCTCGTGAAGTTCGTGTCTGTATCGGCTAAAAGCCGGCCAAAGGCCTTGTAAAGTCTGTCCATAATGTTCCTTTTTTGGTTGCTTACAGGCTGCAAAGATACGGTTTTTTTACTTTACAATAACAAAAATGGAGTGAATTTTTTACTTTTCGATAATAAAAGTCATATCAATTTTTTACTTTTGAAAGTAAAAAAATGGCAAATCATTGCTTAAATGGGCAATCCACCGAACAGCCAGCACAACCGTTCTTTTTGTTGCCACAGCATGAACTATCGCTTGTACCCTTCCGCAAGAAGTGGATGGCGACAGCAACGAGGGCCAGAACCACCAGCAGCACTATGACAGTAGCCAAATTCATGCGATGACGGCGTTGGCAATGAGGTAGGCAAACCAGGCGCAAATCCAGGCGACGACACACTGAAACAGGATGATAAACAGCATCCATTTGGTGCCCAACTCGCGGCGGATGGCGGCCACGGCGGCTACGCACGGCGTGTAGAGCAGGCAGAAGACGAGCATCGAAATGCTTGTCACTGTGGTGAATAGAGGCATGGCGTTGAGCACCTCTAGGGTGGCGACGACACTTTCCTTGGCCATGAATCCGCTTACCAAGGCCGTGACGATTTGCCACTCGCCCAAACCAATTGGACGGAAAATCGGGGCAATCCAGCCGGCCACACTCGCTAGCATGCTGCCTTCGCCGTTTTCGACCATATTGAAATGGAAATCAAAGGTTTGCAGGAACCAAATTACCAACGAAGCGAGGAAAATCACCGTGAAGGCGCGTTGCAGGAAGTCCTTGGTTTTGTCCCAAAGCAGGTGCGCCACGTTTTTGAGGCCAGGCAGACGGTAGTTGGGCAACTCCATCACGAAAGGGGCCACATCGCCTTTGTTGCCGAACCACTTGGTAAACAGCGCGGTAACGATGCCGACGATGATGCCCAACAAATACAAACAAATCAAGACCACGCCGCCGTGATGCGGGAAAAACATCGACGTGAAGAAGGCGTAAATCGGGATTTTGGCCGAGCAACTCATAAAAGGCGTTAACAATATCGTGCGCCAACGGTCGTGGGTGGAGTGAAGGGTGCGCGCGGACATTACCGCAGGCACAGTGCAGCCGAAGCCGATGAGCATGGGCACGATGCTGTGACCCGTGAGGCCGAGTTTCCGCAAGAAACTGTCGCTGACGAAGGCCACACGCGCCATGTAGCCGCTGTCTTCGAGCAGACTAAGGAAGAAAAACAACAGAATGATAATCGGCACGAAACTCAAAACGCTGCCCACGCCACCAAAGATACCGTCTACCACTAATGACTGCACGGCGGGACTGACGTTCCAATTGGCCAACGCCGTTCCACATCGCTCGGCGAGCCAAGAAATGCCTTGGTCGAGCCAATCTTGCAGTGGTGCGCCAAGCAGGTCGATGGAAAGGTAGATAATGCCCACCATGACAAGGATGAAAATCGGGATGGCGGTCCATTTGCCGGTCAGGTATTTGTCAATGCGGCGACTGCGTTGGTATTCCTTGCTTTCCTTGGGCTTGACCACGGTTTTGTCGCATAGTTTTTTGATGAAGGCAAAACGCATTTCGGCCATCGCTGCGGCACGGTCAAGGCCGCGTTCCTCTTCCATCTGGACGATGAGGTGCTCCAAGGTTTCTTTCTCGTTTTGAGAGAGTTGCAGTGCGTCCATGACGATTTGGTCGCCTTCCACGAGCTTGGAGGCGGCGAAACGTACGGGAATGTCGGTGCGTTGGGCATGGTCTTCGATGAGGTGCATGATGCTATGTAGGCAACGGTGTACGGCTCCGCCATGGTCGTCCTTGTCGCAAAAATCTTGACGCACAGGGGCTTCCTGATACTTCGCGATGTGGATGGCGTGGTCGACGAGTTCGTTGATGCCTTCGTTTTTCGCGGCGGATATGGGCACCACGGGCAGACCCAAAATCTGCTCCATTTCGTTCACGAGGATGCTGCCGCCATTGTTGCGCACTTCGTCCATCATGTTGAGTGCCAGCACCATAGGTGTTCCCAATTCCATGAGTTGCATGGTCAGGTAAAGGTTGCGCTCAATGTTGTTGGCGTCCACGATGTTGATGATGGCTTTGGGCTTTTCCTTCAGGATGAACTCGCGCGAGACAATTTCCTCGTTGGTGTAAGGCGAGAGGGAATAAATGCCCGGCAGGTCGGTGACGGAGGTCTCTGTGTGGCCTTTGATGGTGCCGTCCTTGCGGTCAACTGTGACGCCAGGGAAGTTGCCCACATGCTGGTTCGCGCCTGTCAATTGGTTGAAAAGGGTGGTTTTGCCGCAGTTTTGTTGTCCGGCGAGGGCGAAAGTCAGTTTTGTGCCTTTGGGCAGGGGCGTTTCGTGCGTTTTGTCGTGATAGATGCCTTCCTCGCCCAAGCCAGGGTGGGCGTTATGATCTGGGAGGGAAGTGATATAGAGATGGTTATCATCTTGACGGTCAGAGATTTCTGTTTCATCGGAAGGATTGCACAGTTCCACTTCAATCAAGGCGGCATCGGCTTTGCGCAAGGTGAGCGCATAGCCGTGAATCATCACCTCCATCGGGTCGCCGAGGGGCGCGAATTTCACCAATTTGATGGTGGCATCGGGGATGAGGCCCATGTCCAAAAAGTGCTGGCGGCGTTGGCCTTCTCCGTTAACGGATTGAATGTGTGCAGATTGACCAATTTCAAGTTTATCGAGCGTAATCATTCGGGTCTTTTTTTGATGATGCAAAAATAGGAAGAACTTCGCTTGGTCTTGCTCCTTATTAATAATGGTTTTCGGCGAAAAACCTCATCATTTGTGGGGAAGGGAACGGTTTTTGTTGTAATTTTGAGCGTTAATCCAATTCGAATCTCCATGAAAAAGCTATTGATTATCACATTGTTCGCGCTGATGGCTCTGCCTATGATGGCGCAGTCGAACGACAAGAAACCAGGCATCAACAAGGAAAACTGCACGTTCACCAATAAAGACGGCAAGACCTTCAACCTCTATGGCAAGTGGCAGATTGTGGAGAGTTTTCCCGACATCAAAGTGCAAATTGTGGAGTCCTTCCCAGACTTGGAAGTGAAAGTCGTGGAGAGCTTTCCCGACCAATGTGGTAAGGTGAAGTTTGTGGAGAGCTTTCCCGACGTGAAAGTGCAGATTGTCAATAGTTTCCCTGACATTAAGGTAAAGATTGTGGAATCGTTCCCCGGCGTAAAAAAATAGATGTGAGGTAGGAATTGTAGGGACGCAATGCTTGCGTCCGAAGGGCTGTCATATTATGGCAGCAGATGCAGTGACGCAACATTTGCGTTTGTAAATCGTTAGAAAAATGCAATGAAGATTGTCGGCAAAATAGTTTTTATGTTGTTGTGGTTTGCGCTTGCAGCCTGCCATCCCATGCCCCGCGATGTGCGGCAAGCCGCCCGCGATGCCTTGGAAAACGCTCGCATTCAGTTGGATTCAGGCAACAAAACGGAGGCTTTGCAATTGTTCAAAGAGGCAGAGCATTACGGTTTGATGGCAGACGATACGTTAACGGTGGCGCGCGCCCGTTACCAAATTGGTGACATATTGTATAGGAAAGGCGAGACGAAAGAAGAATATATGTGGCGTTTGAAAGCCGCAGAACCGTGTTTTGGAACCCATTATGACGAACGAGCTAAATTGCTCAACCTGATGGGTTCTGCATATATCGCTTTTCGGGAGTTTGATAGTGCTGAAATGTATATAAATCAAGCACTTTATTATGCAGAAAAGAGCCAAAACCAAGAGATTTATACAACAGTGCTGACAAACTTTTTTGTTCTGAATCTGGATCAAGGCAACTACAATAAAGCCGCCGAATATCTTTGGAAATTCAAGGCAAGGACTGAGTTGGAAACAGACGAGGAAAGGATGTATTATTGCCAAAGTTTGGGAACGGTTTACGATGCCGCAGACAACACGGATTCCGCAGCCTACTTCTTTAGAAAATATGAAGCCATATTGCAGGACACCAATACCATGAAAGGTTATAAACCTTATTGGGATTACTTGACATTGGAAAAATATGCCGAATTGCGTGGTGATTCTGCTTTGGCTTTGTGGTATTATGAGCATTACATTTTGGAAAACGGAAAAGCGGAATACAAAAAAGAGAAGGAGAATCTTTATAGTATACAGAAGAAATATGATTACGAGGTTTTACAGAACGAGTTGAACGAGAAAATCATCCGCAAACAGCGCATTATCATCCTCATTAGCGGACTGGCGGCTTTGGTTTTGGTAGCTTTATTGGTGTCGCAAATCCGCTTGGCTAGGAAACGGAAACAAGAGGCAGAAATCAACGCGGAACTGTTCCATTTTAAGCAGCAGAACAAAGCGTTGGCACAAAAAGACGCCGAGCACGAGCAAATCCAGCAAAACTATGCCGACCGCCTTTCAGATGCCTTAATGAAGGAACAACGCATCATGCTTCTGTTAGACAACTATTTGAACAGCAACAAGAAAGCCAACCTCCTCAAAGATTTAGAGGCATCCGTCTATGGCGACAAGGACCATTGGAAAGCTATGCTTGCGGTGGTGGGCCAGCTCTTCCCCGACCTCATGGAAACACTGCAACAAAAATACCCCGACTTGGACGAGGACGAAATGAAATCATACATCCTTTCGTATTTCAAGCTCTCGCGCCAAGAGGAGGCTGACTACCTTGGAACGACCGTTAATATGGTAGATAAACTACGCGGAAGACGGCGGAAAAAGATGGAAGAAGGCTAAAATCTTTGGACTTCCCCCAGAAAAAGTTTGGAATAGACATTGCTTTATATTTCTCATTTTCAAAGTATTACATTTTTAAAACCTCGGAATTGTTTGGAATGAGGTTTCAACCGCTTGACAAACCGAGTATTTTTGTTTTCAAATTTCAAAACGCATTAACTATGAAAACAAAATCCATGATTTTCGCATTGTTGCTCATGGGCAACATTGCTTTTGCGCAGGAAACCTACCTTTGGCCTGTCGCTCTGTCTTTAGACAAAAAGGCCGGCGACGACATCCTTTACCGCCCACAAGACTACATAGGCGTGGCCGATGGTGTGACCCAAGCCGAGTTGAATTTTGACCGTTTGATTATTGGCGCGCCTTTGGGAACGCCTGTGCTTTGCCCCGTGGATGGAACTATCACGCATGCCAACATTCTCTACAGCAACAGTTTCAGTTGTTCCATTGATGTATTTAACCAACAAACGGGCAACTTCGAGCAAGACTCACTTCTGTTCATCGAGTGGGGAATGTCGCCGGAAAAGATTCGTTATATGAACACAAGTGTTTCCATTCGCGTTGCCGACGGACGAGAGGTGCATGTGAGCGGTATGCGCCCGCTGCGGCTGTTCAAGACGGGCGAGACCGTGCATCGGGGTGATGTGTTGGGCACCGTGGGCTATTATTACAAGCGCATCAAGGAGCCATGTGTGGTGGTCAGTATCTCGAAAAACTCGAAGCCCGTTGACCCAATGACGCCTTTCGGGCTGAAAACCACTTTTGTTCCTGCCAAGGTGAACAACAAGACCCAACTGACTCGCGAGGAGGCGCAAGCCGACATCAACGGCATGATGGCGGCTTTAGAAGATGCCTTCCCTGGACTGTATGATTACACGCCGAAAGCGGAGTTCGATACCTATATCAAAAACAGAATGGCTGCGATTGGCGAAACCATCTCCAGAAGTGATTTCGAGGTATTAATTTTCAAATTGCTTGGGAAAATCCACGACAGCCATACGGCCATCATCTCAGCGCCGAAAGTGAAGAGAGGTGGATCGCCTTCCTCAGTGTGTCTGGGCTGGTTCAACGACACGCTACAGGTATGGCGCACCGTTCCAAGATACAAAGACTACCTCGGTAAAAAAGTGGTTTCAGTAAATGGCATTTTCGCCGACTCTCTGAAAGCCATGGTGTTGGAGTATGCCACCTATTCCGATGGTTATGTGAAGAGTTATGGGGATTATGTGCTTCTGTATGGAATGGATAATTACTACTGCGACCAAATCGCGAAGGATGCCAACCTTATGGTTACTTTTGCTGACGGCGAGACGAAGCGTTTTGAACAAATGAACCCCAAAGACCCTTACCGCGAACCACAATGGTTAGAATACCAATACCGCCATTATCATACGGATAAGGAGGGAAATGAGGAGGCACATTTTGATTTTGAAAAATTCTCTGACACTGTGGCTTATCTCGCCCTCCACACTTTTGAACTAGATGATTTGGAAATGGAGCAAATCAACGAAATTTTTGCCAATCTTATCGCCGATAGCATTCCCAACTTGATTCTCGATCTTCGTTTCAACCACGGTGGACCATCAGCCTCAGTGGAGGGTATCTATGCCTATCTGGCACAGAAACCGTTTTGCACCAACTTACGCAAAATTGTGAACAAGAAAAACGGTTACGCTTGCGTTGGTAGTTGTCCCGTGGACGATGATGAGGACGGCCCGTTTGCTGATTATGAGCCGCTTCCGAGTGGCGAGGGCTTCGTGAAGGACGAGCCGGAAAGGAGAGAGCCTGATTCACTAGTCAACTACAAAGGACGGCTATATCTGCTTACCAATGAGACTTCGTTTTCAGCCTCCACCTGCTTTGCGGGTTGGGTGAAGAAGCAGAACCGAGGCGTCATTGTTGGGCGAGAGACAGGTTCGGCTTACCATCAAATGAAGGCAGAGAATTTTACGCAATACATATTGCCCAATTCCGATATCGCCATCCAAATACCAATGATTAAGATTGTGTTTGACACGGTGGTGAACGAGCGTTTTCCCTACGGTCGCGGCGTGCTTCCCGATTATCCCATCAACTTCACGCTTGAGGAACTATCCTTCGACCACGGTGATTCCATTTTGAACTACACCTTACAACTCATTCGCGAGGGCAAATACATCTATTATATTGAGCCTGAGCCAGAAACATCAAGCGTCGAGGAGGCCGCGCGTCCTTTTCGTTGGTGGTGGGTCGCGATAGGAGTGGTGACCGTAGTAGTGTCTATTGTGCTGAAAACGAGGGGGAAGAAATAGTTTCCGCTTCGCCCCGAGTGATGAACCGCACCTTCACTTCGGGCGTTTTCTTGTTTTCGGCTTTCACTTCGCAACGGAAGCTCACATTGGAGTTGCCTTCGTCCAAATAGGAGATACCTTGCGCTTGGATTCCCTCTAACTTGTTGTAATTCAAGTCAGAGATGTAAGCGGTGCCGTCAAAGTTGTAGAGGAGGCATTGTCCGGCTTTGAGGGTGCAGGGCAAGTATAAAACGCCGTTTGGAGTGTGGAATTCCAGTTCACTGATGCTGCCAATGCCTTCCACGGCGATTTGCAGGGCGAAACGGCTGGCGTTCGGACTGTACCAATCCCAAACGTCATCCGTGAGATTGCAGAAATAGCGCCTTGAAATATGCTGAGAATAAAGCAGATAGGAAGAATCTCCCGACTTTTCAAGGTGCCAATTGCCGTATGGGTCTTTGAAGGCTTCTTTTTGTTCTTCGCTGAATGCGCTGGCCAAACGCAGCGTTTCCCATTGGTTAATGGTGTTTAATATTTCATCTGTCAGGCCGTGTCTGCGCATGGTTTCTGCACTGAAATCGAGGCCAAAACCAGCTTCGAAGGCAGCAGCTTTGGAGAGGAACCACTCCAATTCTTCTATCGTGGTAGCTTTGCGGTTTTTGTCGGTGAGCCGGATCTGGAAGTTGCCTATCATCCACGGAATCAAGTTGCTGCGATAGAACTCCTGCTTTTCAGTCAGTGTTTCCACAATCTTGTTCCGCATGTTTTCGTTCCAGAACTGGTTCTCATTGACGCGGCTCAGGTATTGTCCTGAAGTAGGGGTAAGCAGATCGGCTTGCAGAAGCTTGTCGGGGTTGTATTTGCGCATCGTGTCAAGAAAATGGCCGATGGCCTCATCACCTTGATTGTTGTAGCCGTAACTTTTCAAGTCGTTGAAAATCAGAAGGGGATAATCGGTTTTGGCCAGCTTTTTGGCTTCGGCTTGTGCCATTTGGTCTTGCAGTTCAAGGTCGGGGAGGAGGGTGCGTTCTGGTGTGTCCCAAAGCTTGTAAACGATGGCGTTTTTGGAGTGGGCGGATTTCTTCGTTCCAAATGCGCCTCGGGTACAGTTGTACAGCAGGTTGCTGTTGCCGCTGACCTCAGTCGTTCGGTAGACGATGAGTTCGTCGTCGATTTGCAGTACATTGATGCTTGAAGGTATATCGAAAAGCTCGGAATGATAGACCGCAAACGCGTCTTGGCTCTCATCCATAGACAGTTGCAACTGCAAAGTGCCTTGTTTCAGCAAGTGAATGGAAGGTTTGGGCGAAACATGTCTGCTGTTCGTCGGGATGCGGTTAGCCAGCACTGAAATACCCAAATCCAATCCCGCTTGGCGACATTTTTCTTTCAAAAACGGAGCGTCTTTTTCGGTGTAATCGGCTATCAGATAGGATTTTGAACTTCTTTGAATGTTTGAGCATGAAGAGTCTTGAACGCCTGCAGGCATGTCATATCGAGTCTTTTCGTCTATAGATACGTTTGGCCGAATGGCTCGGTATGACATAGGCGAAAAGGCGAAGAAAACTATGCCTTCAATACTAAGCAAGAAAACGGTCAATATGGCTAAGATTCTGTTCATCAGTCGATTCCTCTCAAGTCTTTGTAAAGTTGAACGGCATAGAGGTCGGTCATGTTGGAAATGAAATCGAGGACAGATTGCAGTTTGTAGTAAACTTCATCCTTGTCGGACTTGAATTGTTCTGGAATGAGCGACAGCAGCTTTTTGTTATAAGGTGTGTTGGGGTTCAAAACGGCGTCGGTGAAGCTCTCCAACAGCGTCCCGATAACGTTGAAACCCGTCAGCTCGATTTTTACCACGGACGGGTGGCGATAGATGTGTTTCACGGAGGCGTCGCGGTAGATGTCTAATGCATTCCTCTCGAAATCAGGTAAATGCGAAATTAGGCTCTTCTCGAATCGGCCTTCCATGATGGCATCGTAGTTTTTGACGAAAATGTCGCTCGCACAATTCACCAATTTGTTAATAAGCATGGCACGAAGGAAGGCCATGCGTTCGTTCATGTCGCTTACTTCATTGTAAGCCAACTCTTTATGTCGGTAGAAATCCTTGTCCTTTTCAGGGTCGAAGAAGGAAAGGAAGCAGTTCTCGATGGCCTCGGTGCTGATGATGCCGCGTTTGTGGGCGTCTTCCATGTCTAAGACGAGGTAGCAGATGTCATCGGCGGCCTCCATCATGTACGACAGCGGATGGCGGGCGAAAACCAAATGTTCAGCATCGATTCTTGGGATGCCGCACTCGCTCACAACTTCCTCAAATGCAGGGATTTCCGAATAAAAGACATTGTATTTCTTGCGGTCGCCCTTGTCGAAGGAAGGGTAGGGGTATTTCAGCAATGTGGCCAAGGTTGCAGCTGTGAGGGAGAAGCCTCCCGCTCTTCGACCCATGAACTGATGCGTCAATTGGCGGAAGGCATTGGCATTGCCCTCGAAGGCGATGAGGTCGCTCCACTGTTCAGGCAAAACCTTGTTTTTCAGTTCTTTGCCTTTCCCGTCCTTGAAGAAGCTACTGATGGTGTCCTCGCCCGAATGACCGAAAGGCGGGTTGCCCAAGTCGTGCGCCAAGCAAGCCGAGGCCACAATGGTCTCGATGTCGGATTGGCGCTCTTTCAGTTCGGGGTGCTTTTTGGCGAGTTTTTCCACCGTACGGCAGGCGATGGAGCGTCCCACGCTGGCCACTTCAAGGCTGTGAGTCAGGCGGTTGTGCACCATCTGCGCGCCCGGCAAGGGGAAGACTTGTGTCTTGTTTTGCAGTCTTCTGAAAGGGCTGCTGAAGATGATGCGGTCGTAGTCGCGCTGGAAACTACTACGAATGTCAGCACTCTTTTGCGGCTGCGCGTAGCGTTTGTTGGAGAGAAGGTCGTTCCAGTTCATGGTCAGTTATTTGCTGCAAAATTAGGAAAAATCTCTGTTACGCTCGAAAGCTTCAACTTATGAAAAGCGTTTTTGAGGCAAATTCTTTGTTTTTTCAAGTTGATTCTATTTTTTATCTATTTTTGTCTTGTAAATGCAACACAATGGGAAAGATGAGAGGTTACAAGGTAGGTGTCATGCTCTTTTGGATGGCTGTTCTTTTTTCTGCCTGCAGGCATGATGTGGATTTTTTGGCCAATTATCGTGAAGTGCCAATTATCTATGGCCTTCTTGAGGCCAATGCTGACACCAATTTCGTGAAAATCACACGCGCGTTTTATGCGCAAGATGACCCCATTCAAGTTGCCATGAACCCAGATTCGAGCAACTATCCAGGTCGCTTGGATGTTCGTCTGACGGAGTTTTGCAACGGGGAAAAAACGAGGGAAATCATCCTTGACACCATCACCTTGCACAACAAGCAGCAGGGCACGTTCTACGCTCCCGACCAGAAATTGTATTACACCACGGAACGGCTTCGCATGAATATGGGAGGTGAAGCAATCAGTTACCAGCTTGCCGTCGTTTTGCCCGACTCGACCTTGCACGCACGGACTGACATAGTTGGAGCTAGGAGCTTTAAGGTGAAAAGTTTGGCGGTCAACTATTCGTTGGAGTATTTTGGGACGCGGCATCCATTAAAGTTCCATCCTGCCGTCAATGCGGGCATTTATGATGTGTCGTTTTCTTTCACTTTCAAGGAACAGCGCACGCCCGATGGGGATTCCGTCCCACGCACCATGTATTGGGAGGGAGGCAGGTTCACCGAATCCGACCTCGCCTTGCATCCCGACGACGATGGTGACTACGTAATTACCTATAAACCAGAGACGTTTTATGAAATCTTGACCAATTTTCTTGGAGGCGACACGGCTATTGCAGGTTTGCATCGCTTCATCAGCGATTATCCCGTGGAAATTACCGTCACGGCAGGCGGACACAATTTGCAGCAGTACATTTATTTCAATGCACCCGAGAATATGGTCACGCCCGGTGACAATGAATTTACGCTCATCGATGGTGGCTATGGCGTGTTTTCATCGCGGATGACCACGAAGCGCAAGGTCAGGTTGGCGGGAACGACGGTACCTGATTTATTGGCCAAGACCAACTGGGGTTTCAAGTATATTGGCGGAGAGAATTAGCGTGTCAATTCGGCCATGAGAATACCGGCGGCAACGGCAGCGTTCAGTGATTCCGTTGGGCTGCCGTCCTTACGTGGAATGGTGAGGGGACGGGTAATGTAGGGCAAAACCTCTTTCCTGATGCCGTGCGACTCGCTTCCGATGACTAGAATTCCCTCCACTTTTTCCTTGATTTCAAACAGGTTTTCTCCTTCGAGCAAGGCACCATAAATGGCTTTGCCCAACTGCTTTTGTTCCGTGAGAAAACCGGGTAAGTCAGTAGCTATAATATTGATTCTGAACGCGGAACCCATTGCTGCCTGGATGACTTTAGGGTTCCAGATTTCCACACAGTCAGTGCTGCAAACGACATCATGAAGGCCAAACCATTCGGCGGTGCGGAGTAGGGTGCCCATATTGCCCGGATTGGCGATGCCGTCCAAGGCAAGGATTAGTTGAGTGGAAGCTGAAATCTGGCCATTTTTTGGGATTTTGGCCACGGCCAAGAGTCCGGGAGGCGTGTCCAGTCCGCTCATTTGCTGCATCTGCACCTCAGTGACGATTTCAGCTTGTGGGAACGGCACATCACTGCCGTCAAGGAAGGCTTGTGTGGCAAAGAGGCTGTCTACCTCTAAGCGGGATTGGAGCAATTCGCTGACGGTTTTTCGCCCTTCCACGACGAAAAGCCCAAGTTCCTTGCGGAATTTCTGCTGCTGGAGCGAGGCGATGCGTTTGACGGTGTTTCTGGTAATCATCTGGAAATGAAAAAAGGCTGTCTCAGGGATGAGACAGCCCGTTATGGTTATGCAAAATTTTTCATTGCATTATTCGGCAAAGACCTCAAAGTCAACCTCAACTTGCACGTCTTTGTGGAGTCTCAGTTTGGCCTTGTATTCGCCGACTTCCTTGATGGCCTCATCGTTGAGGGTGATTTGCTTGCGGTCCACATCGAGGTTGGTGGCTTCCTTGATGGCATTGGCAATCATGATGTTGTTGACCGATCCGAAAATCTTTCCGGTGGCAGCAGCCTTAGCCGGGATGCGGAGTTTCAAGCCTTCAAGAGCCTTGGCTTTTTCCAAAGCTTCATTTCTGACCTTCTCTTCCTTGTGTGCCCTTTGGCGCAGTTCCTCGGCCAAGATCTTGCGGTTTCTCTCGCTGGCGAGGATGGCAATTCCCTGCGGAATGAGGTAGTTACGGGCATAACCGGGTTTTACGGTGACGATGTCGTCTTTGTAACCTAAGTTGTTGACGTCTTGTTTCAGAATGATATCCATGTCTTGTCCTCCTTCAATTATTTCAAACAGTCAGCTACGAACGGCATAAGGGCGAGGTGGCGAGCTCTCTTGATGGCGCGGGCAACCTTGCGTTGGTATTTCATCGAAGTGCCGGTGATGCGGCGGGGCAGGATCTTACCTTGTTCGTTGACGAACTTCAGCAAAAAGTCGGCATCCTTGTAGTCGATGTACTTGATGCGGTTCTTCTTGAAGCGGCAGTATTTCTTTCTCTTGGTATCGACCGCTATGGGGGTCAGATATTTGATGTCGTTGTTGGTTTGTGCCATTTCTCTAAGGTTTTAAAGGTTCAACATTAGGCTTCGGCTGCGGCTTCAGCTGCTTTTTTGCGTTTCTTCTCGTTGTAGGCGATGGCGTGCTTGTCGAGCTTCACGGTGAGGAAGCGCAGGATGCGCTCGTCGCGTTTCAGTTCGGTTTCCACGTCAGCGATGACGTCTCCTTCGGCCTTGTACTCAATCAATTGGTAAAAGCCCGTGGATTTCTTCTGGATCGGGTAGGCGAGCTTGCGCATACCCCAGTTCTCTTCATGAACGATTTCTGAACCTCTGCCGGTCAGATAATCCTCATACTTCTTTACCGCTTCCTTCATCTGTTCGTCAGATAAAACGGGAGTTAAAATGAAAACGGTTTCGTACTGATTCATAATGAATTGATTGTTAATGAATTAAATTGTTTGTTAGTGCGTCTAAAAACGTGGCGCAAAAGTACAAATAATTTCTTTATCTACAACACTTTAAGCGAAAAATATTTCGCCTCGTATCGATTTCTTTGCTCCCTTCAACATTTTTTCCAGCATGAACTCCGCAGCATGTCCGTCACCGAAAATCTCGGGAAACGTGGTTGGCGGATTGCCCTTGAAATGCTGCCATGCCTGCGTGATACGGCTCTCGTCAGCATCGGCAAGAATGGCATTGCCAGTCTGCACTATTTCCACCCATTCGGTCTCGGGCCTGAGGATGATACAGGGCTTCTTGAAGAAATAGGCTTCCTTCTGCACACCGCCCGAGTCGGTCATCACCAACTGGGCGTGACGCTCCAAAGCAATCATCTCCAAGAAAGAAACTGGCGGGATGAGATGGATGCTTTGACTATTGAAAATCTGTGCTTGTAAATCTTCCTTAAGATTGGTTTTCAGGAGCTTGGATGTCCTCGGATGTAGGGGTAGCACGACTTGGCATTCCATTGAAAGGCGCATCAAGGCACTGAAAACCGCGCTGAGCCTTTCGGGATGGTCGGTGTTGCTGTCGCGGTGGATGGTGGCTAAAATGAAAGGTTTGTTCGCTAATTCCATGCGTTGTATGATGTCGGTCTTTTCCTCGGCTATGTCGGCGAAATGCAGACTGTTGTCATACATGATGTCGCCACAATGGTAGACTTTGGGATTGTCGATGGTGTAAGGGTCGGCATTGTCTATCGGGAAGCCTTCTCTTTTCAGATTCTCCAAACCTGCCTTGGTGGGTGTGAAAAGTAGGGTGGAGCAGTGGTCGCAAACGATGCGGTTGATTTCTTCGGGCATGGACTTGTTGAATGAGCGCAATCCCGCTTCGATGTGAACGATGGGCACATGGATCTTGGCGGCAGCTACGGCTCCAGCAAGGGTCGAGTTAGTGTCGCCGTAAAGCACGATGAAGTCAGGACGCTCCTTTAATAATAAAGCCTCAATGCCTTCAGTCATACGGGCGGTCTGCACACCGTGTGAGGCGGAGCCTACATGGAGGTTGTGGTCGGGACGCGGAATTTGCAGCTCGTCGAAAAAGACTTGCGACATGTTCTCGTCGTAGTGTTGTCCCGTATGAACGATGATTTCCTGTATCTCGTTGGCATAGTGCGACTTGATAGCGCGGCTCAATGCTGCGGCCTTGATGATTTGCGGTCTGGCTCCGATGACGGTGACGATTTTCATGGGTAGTTCGATTTGGGTTCAGAAAAGCATCTCTCCATTGGCGTGGAAGCTGTGGTATTTCCCGTTGCCAATGACGATGTGGTCGAGGACGATGATGTCCATTAAGTTGCCGCACGCAACAAACTTTTTGGTGAGGTTATGGTCTTCGTTGCTGGGCTTAGTGTTGCCCGATGGGTGGTTGTGGGCAATGACGATATGGGTGGCGCCCAGGTTGATGGCGTTTCTGAACACAACGCGCGGGTCGGCGATGGTTCTCGACAGCCCGCCGATGCTGACGCATTCAATTTTGAGAATCTTTTTGGTATTGTTGAGATACATCACGAGGAAATGCTCTTGAGAGAAGTCGTCGATGTAGGGAAGAAAACGTTCGTAGGCGTCTTGGGTGTTGTTAAGGTCGAATGTGTCGGTGAGGTTGGCTTCGGCGGCACGGCGTCGTCGGCCAAGTTCAAGGGCGGCCACGATGGTGATGGCTTTGGCTTCACCGATGCCGTTGTGACGCATGAGTTCCTTGATGGAGAGGTTCGAGAGGTCGATGAGGTTGTTGTTCACACTGTCCAGAACGGAACGGGCAAGCTCCACAGCCGACTGCTTGCTGTTGCCCGACCCGATAAGGATGGCGATAAGCTCTGCGTTGCTCAACGCTGATTTTCCTTTGGTCATCATTTTCTCGCGTGGCCGGTCGTCGGCAGCCCATTCCTTGATGGTTTTCTTCTCGTTGCTCATGTTGGTTTTACTTTGTTTCGGCGCGTAAAGATAGTTTATTTTTGTGAAACGAAACCAAAAAAGCCCCTCCTAAAAATTTAGAAGAGGCCAGCTATGAAAAACAAAACTCTTTACGCTAATTTTGCCGTGTGTTTCGTCATCTTCGATTTCAGGTTGGCGGCTTTGTTGCGGTGAATGATACCACGACGGGCCACCCTGTCGATAATCGAATAGATTTTTGGAAGTTGAGCCTCGGCTTCGCTCTTGTCGGTCAAAGCACGGAACTTCCTGACTTCGTTACGCATGTTCTTGGCATAGTAACGGTTGTGCAAACGTCTTTTCTCGTTCTGACGAATTCTCTTTAATGCATCTTTGTGATTTGCCATATCTTTTTCTTTATTTGATTCTTTTTAATCGGGCTGCAAAATTACGACTTTTTTGTGAATTGAAAACGAAAAAGATGAATTTTTTTATCCAATCGGCTAAAGTGCTGATTTTCCGACAAAAGACATCTTTTCCTCGTTCCCTTGATTCACGATTTCCCCGAGACTTATATTAATAAAGGTGTTCCTTTTGAGGTTTTCGCCTTTCAGCAGAACGGGAATGTAATTCTCACCGTAGCCTCGAGCCATGCCTTTACTGTCAATGCGCTCGATGAGCATTCGTTGGGTCTTGCCTTGCATAGCCTCGAAATATTTGGTTTTGTTTTCGAGTGAAATCTGCCGCATCACTTCGCTTCGTTCCGATTTGATTCTTTCAGGGATTTGGTCGGGCAGGGTGGCGGCTTTGGTGCCAGTGCGTACTGAATATTTGAAGGTATGGATGTGACTGAAGCCGATTTCACGGGCGAAGTCGCAGCTTTCCTTGAAGGTGGTCTCGGTTTCGCCAGGGAAACCCACAATGATGTCGGTGGTGAGGTTGAAGTCGGGACGCACTGACTTGATGCGCAAGCACATGTCGCGAAACTGCTCAACGAAGTAGAAGCGATGCATCCGTTTTAAAGTGTCGTTGGAGCCGCTTTGCAGGCAGATATGCATGTGCGGCGCGAGTTTCTCATGCTGCAACAGGCTGAGGAAACGGTCGCTGAACTGGTCGGGTTCAATGGAGGAGACGCGGACGCGGAAGTCGCCGTCAATGTTCAAGATGTTCTCCACAAGTTGCTCAAAATTAGTTTCTTCGTATTGGTATCGCCCCATGTTAACGCCCGTCAACACGACCTCTTTGAAGCCGTGGGCAACAACCTCTCGCACATTGTCATAAATGTCCTCGGCAGGACGGCTTGTTGCTCTTCCTCTTACCATAGGGATGATGCAGTAGGAGCAGAAGTTGTTGCAGCCGTCATGGATCTTGATGAGGCTGCGGGTGTGGAAGGTGTCGAAGGCGGGTTGGTAGCTGAACAGGTCGCGGTCGTAACCCTCAGGGTCGCTGTAGCCGGTTTTGAAATGCTCGTCGATGATGTCGAATAAGGCCGATTTCCGCTCATTGTCAATGATGTAGTCAGCGATGCCCGATTGCAGCAATTCCTCTTTCTTGTGGTTAACCATACAGCCTGTGACGACGATGAGTGCCTCAGGGTGTTTGCGCCGAATCTGATGGATGGCCTGGCGGCATTTCTGGTCGCTCGTATTGGTGACGGTGCAAGTGTTCACGATGAAAACATTAGCGGCACTGTCGCCCTCGGCAATCGCATACCCTGCCGCCTTGAACCGTGATGCCAAGGCATCGGTTTCATACAAGTTGACGCGACAGCCTAAGGTTTTGAAGGAGATGGTTTTCATTTGACCAGCTCTCCCTCAATCGACAAAGGCGAAGCCGAAGTCACTTTCACATTCACAATCTGCCCGATGAGGCTCGTGTCTTTTGAAGCAAAACGGATGACAATTTTGCCCTCGGTGTGGCCGGTAAGGTAGCCGTTCTTGCGGTCTTGGGTTTCTACGAGCATCTTAACGGTCTGTCCGACAAGGTTTTGGTTATAGACGAGGCTGTGCTTCATCAACTCTTCGGTAAGGCGGTGGTAACGCTCGCGCTTCACTTCCTTCGGCACGTCGTCGTCCCATTCCGAGGCCACCGCACCGGGGCGCACGCTGTATTGCGCGATGAACGCCATGTTGTATTTGAACTCCTCCATGGCCTTGCGTGTGTTCTCAAACTCCTCCTCGGTTTCGTGCGTGAAGCCCACGATGATGTCGGTGAAGATGGTAACTGTCGGCAACTTCTCGCGGATGGTGTGGATGATGTGTCGGTAGGTGGCTAAATCATGGTGGCGGTTCATGCGCTGCAGCATGTTCTCGTCGCCCGATTGGATGGGGATGTGGATTTGCTTGGCGAGGCAGTTATATTGCGCCATCACCTCGATGACATCGTCCTTCATGTCGCGGGGATGCGGCGCAGTGTAATACACCCAAAACTCCTTGCCCGAGGCTTTGCCGAACTCACCCACACGGCGCAAAAGTTCCGCAAAATCAATCTCTTCGCCTTTCTTGTCAAGGCCGTAGGAATTGACGTTTTGTCCAAGCAGGGTGATGCTCTTGTAGCCTTTCTCGACCAAATCTTTCAGCTCGGCCAAGATTTCTTCTGAGGGTCGCGATACCTCGCGGCCACGGGTGTAAGGCACAGCACAATAGGTGCAGAACTTGTTGCAGCCGTTCTGAATCGGGATGAAGGCCTCGAAAGTGGAGGTCTGCGTCGGCGTGATGGCCCAAAATTGGCCCATGTTGGCCGAGGGGTTGATTTTGTCGTCCTTGTGGAACAAGGGTGCAATGGGTCTGACAACAGGCTGAATTTCAATTTCTTCTCCCATTTTCAGCGAGGCCGGTGTGACGATGCCGTATTGCCTGATCATATCGGGCAACTTGAGCAGGTCGTTCATGGGGAATACGAGGTCGAAAAGCTTGAGGAAACGCAGGCGGTCGGCGGGCAGCACGCAGCCCGACACAAAGGTGATGACGCTTTGGCGGTTCTTCATGGCGTTCCATTTCTCGATGCGGCCATACACCTTGTCGATGCCTTTTTGCCGCACCGAGCAGGCGATGATGCCGAGGATGGTGGCCTCGTCTTCTTTGTCGGTCTCGACGAAGCCCATGCCATTGAGCACCGTGCGCACACGCTCCGTGTCGCTCAAGTTCATCTGGCAGCCCAAGGGAAGGAGGTAATATTTCATTCAGTTATCAGTTGACAGTTATCAGTTGACAGTTATCAGTTGTTCAGTTATGGCAGGTTGCTGAGCCCGTCGAAGCACCGTTATTCTATCGGTCGGCCCTTCGACGGACTCAGGAACCTTAACCTGCTAAAACGGCGTGCAAAATTACGTTTTTTTATCTATCCGTAAATCAAACCGATGATGTTGCGCAGGATTTCGTTATCCTCGTCAAACGTAGGTGCCGTTTTGGTGCTGCTGCCTTGCAGTAGTTGTTCGGCCTGTCGAATAGTCTCAGGTTCAAGGCAGTCGGAGGCGATTTGCGCCTCGGTGATGATGGCCTTGGCTTCGTCAATGTGCAAGGCAATATCGACGTTTCCCCAAAGGAATTGGGCCTTTTTCGTGGTCCTAAATTGTCTCCAGCGTCCGAAGAGAAAGTCGTCCGATAAAATATGTTCTTGGATGGCTTGCACTTCCTTATTATTAATAAAGGTGTCGAAGTCGAGCATGGTGGCTTTGTTGCCGTAGACTTTTTCAAACGAAACAATCAACGGTTGCTTGATGTTTTCGGAAGTCAATTCAGGCACAAGCTCGTTCAGGTTGATGACACGCGAGGCCACGCTCTTCACGCCATTTTTCATCAGTTTGGCCTTGTCGACGATGAGGTAGCGTTGCATCATCGCGCCGTCGGTTTTGATGAGGATGGTGCCGTGATGGAGGTCGTTCTTTTGGCCTTTGGCAAAGGCGTTACCGCTGAACTTTCGTCCTTGGCAGGTAAGGTCGTTGCGTCCGGAAATCTCTGTTTGCAGGCCATAGGAGAGGAGCGCATCCTGAATCACGGAAAGTTGCTTTTTCACGTCATACAGCCTTTTGTCGGCAATGAAGGAAAAATTGATGTTACCCAAGTCGTGGTAGACTGCCCCGCCACCCGTACCGCGACGCATGAGGTGACCGCCTTCGTTGAGCAACAAATCAACGTTGCACTCCGAATAGGGGTTCTGGTTGTAGCCGATGACGACGGTCTGCTGGTTCTTCCAGAGGTACATTGTGACGGTATTTTCCTCTTGATGTTCAGTGAGATACTGCTCAACAGCTCGGTTGAGGAAAGGGTTGTATTGGTTGCTGATGATGATTTGAAGCGTGTTCATGGTGTGCTAATAAAAAAGCCCGCATTTTGGCGGGCTTGGTAGTCTCTCCGGGATTTGAACCCGAGTTACCAGGATGAAAACCTGACGTCCTGACCAGACTAGACGAAGAGACCACTTCGTGTCATTTTTGACGCTGCAAAATTAGATAAAAAACCAATAACTCCGACATTTTTAGAGAAAAAATCTCCAAAAATTTGTAATCTGTTGATTTTTAATTATATAATTGCAAGAATTATTCGAACAAAAACGAAAGCTGGAACATTTTGTTGCGCAATTGGTCGATGGGTTTGGTGTAGAGGAAGGCGTCTCCCTTCACGATATCGAGTACACCATAGCTCATTTTGAGTTCAACACCCATACGGAACCATTGGTTGTAGATATCGAAGCCCACTCCGATTTCTGCGGCGAAGTCAAAGCGTTTGGTGACGAGGTTATTGATGAACTCTTCGCCATTGGCATTGGTCTCTTTGTTGTGCTTTTGGGAGGCCAAGTCCAGTTTTGGATTGATGCCGCCCAAGAGATAGGCGCCGATGTTGTTGTAACGCTTGGAACGGTACTTGATATTTAACGGAAATTCGACAAAAGTGGTAAAGATGGGCTTGGTGATGTATCTCATGGCGGTGGTTCCTGTATTGTCTTCCACGAGAATGTCGTAATTGAGTCGTCGTTCGCTAAAACTCAGCGAGGGGATAAAACGTAAGTCGAAATAACGACCGAGCCTCTTGCTACCAATGATGCCGACGGTAAATCCCGGAGTTTGTTGGGTTTCAATGTTATACACATAAAGGTTTTGCGCGGTCGCTGGGTCGTATTGCCCGTTTGCGTTAGGCCATTCGGAAGGCGATATGGGGTTGTTTTGATAGCCGTTCACGGTCTTGATGGTGTACATCATTTGGTTGTAAGCCAACAAGAAGCCGAAATGGTAAGGCTCGTTTTCATAGTTGGCCAAGTAGCGCACGGTGCGCCTTTGGGCTTGTGCTGGGACAACGATGATGCTGAGCGTCAAGGCGATGGCAAGTATTCTTAGTGCTTTTTTCAAGGTAATTCAATGTTTGATACGGTGAATAACGCAAAAGCTTTGCTTTTATTGCAGAAAATTTCAGATAATCATTCCGGTCTTCTAAATCGTTCGCCCGTCTGTTCAATTACGGCTTTTTTCCAGGAGTCGGGATAACCGGGTTGTTGGGGCTTGAGAGGATAGCCGTGGGGGTTGCGGAGGAACTCGCCGTTTTCATCGACTTGCTTCACATTGCTGTCCAAATACTTTACTAACAGGTAGTTGCTCAATTCCTTCCAACGCGACACGGTCTGGTGTCCGGCTTGGTTGGAGAAATAGGTGAGGTAATTGACGGCTTGTTGTGGGTCTTGCTCATATAGGTTTTGGGCGAGTTTGTCAGCTTCTTTCACCTGCTCCTGATAGCCGTTTTCCAGTTCGTTTTGTACCTTTTGAATATCACCGATGACTCTATTGTAATAAAGGTATTTGAAATGCGCCAAGCGGTTGAAGACCCAAAAGGCGGCGTTGTCACTGTAGGTCAGCATGTCGCCGTTGCCTACGCGGTATTCGATCGGCACCTCGCTAATGGAGCAATAGAAAGGTGTGTAAACCGTTGAGTTCGTGTCGTCTACTCCAAACCAGATGATGCCACCGATGGGGTTGGGCAGCCAACTGCGGCTTTGCGCGATGAAAGAGAAACCGGTCTGTACGACTTCGATGCTGCGCTCGTTGAGGTAGGGCTTGCCCTCATATTGCCAATAGAGCGGGTTGAAGCGGAAGGGTGAACCGAAGGGACCTGCGCCTACATCTTGGGTTTTGTCCATTTCGGTGCCTTGGAAGTGGTCGCGTTGGAAACTCATCATGTCGCTGAGGCTGATTTTGCGGTTCGGCTTGATGTACAAGGGCATACGGTGAGTGAGGTCTTTGCCCAAAACATAGTCCCAATACTCGTCCATGCCGTCGCAGACCTTGTTGAACATGGTCCACACGCGGAAGTCGCAAACACGGGCCGCGCTGAAGTCAACGGGGGCGTATGCCGCGCTGAAGTCGAAGTCGGCATCCTTGCCGCTGAAATAGCCCTTGCGACGCGCGAAATCGATGATATCGTGCTTGTAAATCACCTCAACTTGCTCATTGTAAAGTTTTTTCCAGTCTTTGTCGGTGATGGAGGTCTTGCCGTTGCGCAAGGGGAAGGTGGTGATTCTCGCGGCATTGGCGTGACCGCTCACATAGCCGTCAGGGATGCGGATGGCGACCCACACTGCACCACGGTCGGCGTTGATGGTGTCGCCCGTCTTAGTCACTTGTGGTGTGTAGCCCTTGGGCATGATTTCCATATACCATACCTCGTTGGCGTCGCTGATGCTAAAAGACTCGCCATCAGAGCCGTAGCCGTATTCCTCTACCAAATCGGCCATCACTTTGATGGCTTCACGGGCGGAGGTGCTGCGTTCCAAAGCAATGAACATGAGGCTGCCGTAGTCAACGATCCCTGTAGGATCCATCAGTTCTTCGCGGCCTCCGAAAGTGGTTTCGCCGAGGGCCACTTGAAACTCGTTGATGTAGCCCACAACTTGGTAAGTGTGAGGCGGTTGCGGAACGCTACCCCGCGGCGCGTTGGTGCCACGGTCGTAGCACACACGCATACTGCCCGCAGGCCAGTCGGCGGCAGGGGTGAAGTAGAGTTCGCCGTAGCGGATGTGCGAGTCGGCGCAATAGCTGATGAAATTGGAACCGTCCGTAGTAGCGCCTTTGGTAATCAGGAAGTTAGTGCAGGCCTGCGCGTTGCCGAACGCGGCAAGCAGTACGATGAGAATCAGATGTTTGATGGTTTTCATAAGGATGAAATCTTTTGGGGCAAAAATAGGATTTTTTTGCCTATCTTTGCACAAAATTATGAAAATGAAAAACGGAACCATCCCACTGGCGGAACGCCTGCGCCCGACGACGCTTGACGACTACATCGGGCAGAAGCACATCATCGGCGAGAACGCCGTGCTGCGCCGTGCCATCGAAAGCGGTCGTGTGCCGTCCATGATTTTCTGGGGGCCGCCCGGCGTGGGCAAGACCACCTTGGCTTTCATTATATCCAAGCAAGTGAAACGGCAGTTTTTCCAATTGAGTGCCGTTAGCAGCGGTGTGAAGGAAGTACGTGAAGTCATCGACCGCGCGCGGATGGCCCCCGAGGCACCTATTTTATTTATAGACGAAATCCACCGTTTCAGTAAGTCGCAGCAGGACTCGCTGCTGGGTGCCGTGGAGCGCGGTTTGGTCACCTTGATTGGCGCGACGACTGAGAATCCGAGTTTTGAGGTCATTTCGCCTTTGCTGTCACGTTGTCAGGTGTATGTGCTCAAGTCGTTGGAAAAAGAAGATTTGGAGATTCTTTTGGCGAAGGCTGTGAAGGCTTTGGAATACGATTTCGGCAAGAAAATTACCGTCAAGGAACCAGAAGCCTTGATGCAAATCAGTGGTGGCGATGGGCGCAAACTATTGAACGCCATTGAGTTGGTCGTTACTTCTTTGAACGATCTGGATGAGACTGCTGAAGAATTGGTGATTACCAACCAATTCACCACCGACTGCATTCAAAGCAACCTTGTGAAATACGACAAGCAAGGCGAGATGCACTATGATATCATTTCGGCCTTCATCAAATCGATGCGTGGCAGCGATCCCAATGCGGCACTCTATTACCTCGCCCGCATGATTGAGGCAGGGGAGGACCCGCTTTTCATTGCCCGCCGAATGCTGATTCTCTCGTCGGAGGACATCGGCAACGCCAATCCGAATGCGCTTTTGCTTGCCAATGCGTGCTTTGATGCGGTGAACAAAATCGGTTGGCCCGAGAGCCGCATTATTTTGGCGCAAACGGTTACCTATTTGGCTTCGTCACCCAAGAGCAACGCAGCTGTGGCTGCCATCGATGCTGCACAAGCCTTAGTGCGGGAAACGGGCGATTTGTCCGTTCCTTTGCATCTCCGCAATGCCCCGACAAAACTGATGAAAGACCTCGGTTATGCTGATGGTTACAAATACGCTCATTCCTACTCGGGCAACTTTGTGGAGCAGGAATTTCTGCCAAGCGAGATTTCTGGCACGGTTTTGTATGTACCTCAAGACAACCCTCGTGAGCGCGAACTGCGCAAAAATTTGCGGGAGAAATGGAAAGAGAAATATGGTTATTAACTCTTGGACGGACAAGCAGCCATAGATCCCATACCCTGCACAAGCCAACGCAGGGATGACATGGCTGTCCGCATTAGTCCCGTAGGGACGTCAGACCAATAAAAAGTGACAAAATGAGCGAAGAAAACAAAGAAAAAAGCGTCACCCTGTGGAACAAAGTGCTCTCCACAAGTCTCAGTCTGCCCTTCGTGAAGGTCGACCGGCAGGAGTTCCTGACTAAGGAACTGTCGAAGTTCTGTACCCCGATGGAGGTCATGACAGCTTTGGACGACACGCCGCTTAAAGTGCTGACCAAGAAGGAAATCGACAAGTTGGCCAACTCGTGCATCAGCTATCATCTGACGATGGTGTGCGGTACTTCGGCGTTGATGGGCTTGCCGGGTGGCTGGTGGATGGCAGGCACCATCCCGACGGACATCACCCAGTTCTATGGCCACATCTTATCGTTGATGCAGAAGCTGATTTACCTTTACGGCTGGCCAGCCCTGACCAACGTCAATAACCAATTGGATGACGAATCGCTCAACATCATGACGCTTTTTGTGGGTGCGATGATGGGCAACAAATTGGCCGTAGAAGCTTTGACCAAGGTCGTCGGACAAGTCTCGAAAAACGCGGGAGTGAAGATTTCGGAAGGCGTCATGGCGCAATATGCCATCAAGATTGCGCAATGGATTGGCATCAATATGACCAAGGAAAGTTTTGCCAAAGGCGTAGGGAAGGTGCTGCCTTTAGTGGGTGCGCCCATCTCGGCCACCATTACCTATTACACCTTCCGTCCCATGGCGCGTCGCCTGAAGGCTCATTTGGACGACTTGTACGAAATGCGCCAACTACGGATGAGCGCCAAGGATTAATGCTTGAATTCGTTCAAGTAGATGTCGTGCAGCTTGATGTCTGGGGTTTGCAAGATGGCCTTGTAGTTCAGCCCTTTTTCATTCATCAGCCATTCAATGAATTCGTCTCCAAACTGTTTGATATCAGATTGTTGCATTTTGATATAAAGCAAGTTGAGTTTGGCTTTTGCCTCGGTTTCGTTGAGGCCGTCGTTGGCGATGATTTTTTCAACAAGTTTTTCCATAGTGGGTGTCGTTTTAGTTTTGGACTGCAAATATAGGCAAAAAGAAGCTTTTTGTCAAGTTGTTGGTGAAAAAATTGACTTTTTTCATTCAGATGGGAACATTTTGTTGGTTAAATGAGCAGCGAATACAAAAAATGTGTATTTTTGCAGCGGTTTTTAACCGACCTATTCGTTTTTTGTAGAAAAGGTTTCATAATTTTGGTTTTTGGTTCTTGAAAACCCCAGTTTTGGCTGGGGTTTTCTTGTTTTAGGTAGGTCAGTCCAGCACAACCTTCACGGCGGTGCTTCCTGCCTTGACCACATAAAGCCCAGGTTTCAGGCTGATGCGGCAGTTCGTCGTTTGGCTTTCCTTGGCCACGCTGCGACCCAGCAGGTCATAAACAACGACGTCGGTCGGTGTAAGGCTTTCCATGATGAGGCTTGCATCGGAGACATACACCTTCAGCTCGCTGCTGTTCTCTTCAATGTCTGTCATATCGGAGTAATACAAGGTAAACTGGGTGTCAATCGTCGAGGAAACCATTTTTGTGTCGAGCCATCGGTAGGTGATGGGGAGCGCTTCGCCCAAGTCGCTCTTGAAATAAGCTGAGTTCAAATCCCAAAAGGCCTCGCAGCCCATCATCTCAGCGGCCTTTTTCTCGGTGTCGAAACGGTTGGAATATTCGTCGCGCACAATCCATTCGGATTCGTTGTAGATGCTAGTGGTCTTCGAGACCAATTCACCGTCCGAATCGTAATAGAAATCGGTCTTGCCGTCAAACGACATGTCGCCGCCGCCAAACCAACCGCCGGAATAGGAGGTTTGGCTGCTGACGCGGTCACCGTTGTATTCAAATTCGATTTTGCCAATGAGCATCCAGCCGTTGCCGCCCCACATCATCCTCATGTAGCTCAAGAGCTCAGTGCAACGGCCGTTCTCGTAGCACAACGAGTCCTTGGAGCTGACGCGCCATTGCCCATTACGGATGGTGGAGTAGATTTGAGTGGACAGTTGGCCTTCGTCGTTGTAAACGTATTCGTATTTGCCGCTTTCATCCCATTGCGTTCCGCTGGATTGGTAAATCATCAGTTCGGTGATTCTTTGACCGTCGTAAGTGTATGCCCACTTGTTTTGGTTGTGCCAAACGGAGTCGAAACGTGAGGTGACGATGGAATCGGTTAAGCCTGTCGCGCCGTAATAACTGCTTTGATTGTGATAGGGAACCCAATTCTCGGCATCCCATCTGAAGTGCAGTTCTTGGGTGAGGTTTCCGTTCTCGTCATAGCTGAATTCGCTTTTGTCGGAAGGCTGCCATTGGTTGTTTTCCAAAATGGAATAGATTTCGGTGTTCCAAAGGCCTTGGTTGGTGTAGGTGTACTCGCTTTTCCATTGGGTCCAGTCAAAGTTGTCGCTGCCCACGACGCTGTCCAAGCGAGCGGTGAATTGGCGGGTGAAGCGGTGCGCCTTGTTAGGATTGCCGAGACTTTCGGGATGCTCGGCTTCATAGAGGCATTTCTCCAAGGTGTTGCGGAAGAACTTGGGATTGTCTTTGTGTTGTGCCATCATGGGAAGGGCCAAGCACAAGGCTGTTATGATGATGATTGATTTTTTCATGGTGCAAGTTATTTAAGGATGAGTTTTTGAATGCTATTGCCCGTGGAGGTGTCGGCTTTGATGAGGTAGAGTCCGCGTTGCAAGCCCGATAGGTCGAGGTTGCAGATGTCATTGGTAGCGACGGCCTTCAACACTTCCTGGCCGAGCACGTTGTAGAGGACCACGCCATTCAATCCAGGAGCGGTTACGGTGACGGATGCATTGGCGGGATTGGGGAACACGGTCATGCCGTTGTCAGCAACGTCTTCGATGCCGTAGTTGCCGTAGTAGACTTTGTTTGAAGGACTTGACTCCACTTCGCCTTGAACGCCCGTGACATAGTACATGGCACCACTGGTTTCGTTATCCATGGTAACGGTATAGTTCGTTTCGGTCACATCGGAGGCAATCAACTCTCCGTTGCAGTAGATGTTATAAGCATCGGCGGCGTATGCGGGCTGCCATTCCAGCATCAGCTCACCTGCATCGATGTAGTTGGCTTTAAGGTGCATTGGAACCATTGTCCTGTTGATTTCGAGCTCGCGCCATTCGGGATGGTCGAGCACGGTGGCGAAGTCGGATTCGCATTGTGTGCTTTGGTAGACGGCGAAGACCTTGTAGTAATAGACCTTCCCAAATGCGTTGTTGCCTGTTTCTGTGAAAGAGGTGGCCGTCAATGATTTGACTAACTTGTAGTCGTCACCAAGCTCTTTTCTGTAAAACCTATATCCTGAGAGGCCTTCGCCCTCGGCGGCATCCCATAAGAACTTGAACCTGCCATTTTCGAGACGTTCGTAAGTGAGGTTCTTCGGAGCCGGGCATTCAGCTTCGGCCATGGCGCAGACCGTTTCAGTAGCATCGGATTCGCCTTTCTCGGTGAAGATGGTGAGATAATAGCAGTGGCCTTCTTGAGCGGCATCCCTATCAACGAAGGTGGTGCCATCGGAAACCATGGAGTACAAAAGGCCGTCACGATAGATGTTGTAGCCATATCCATGTTGTGCCACATCTGTCCATGAGAGGATGATATCCTGACCGTCGATTTCGGCAACGAGGCCGGTGGGCAGCTCGATGATTTCGCCGATTTCGCCACAGGCATTGTTGGCGATGAAGAAAGTGCCAACGGGCATGCCGTCCGATGGGCCGTCATACTTGAAGATGAGGTTGTCCTCGCTGTCCTTGATGACGAAACTGAGGTTGGTGGTATCGGTAGGAGCTGACCAAACGAACCTGACACGTCCCATGGCCATTTCGACTTCGTAGGAGCTTTCTTCTCCACGGTCGGGGGTGATTTGTGAGAACATAATGCCGGCGGAATTGTACATCGACAGTTTGCCGCCATACCATCCTTCGCCTTGGCTCGTGGTCGTGACCGTCCAAGTGCAGGTGGGGCCAAGGTTGACCTCGTCAAAAAAGACTTTCTTGCCGTTGTTGCCTTTGTAAACAGGGTAGATGGTGTAGTTGACCAGGATGGGTGCGCCAACGGGGTCGATGTAAGTCATGGCCTCGCCAGGAGTGAGGTTCTCGAACACTTTCACGATATTCTCGTCACGCATGATGACGACTTGGCTGAGGGTGTCGATGGGGGTTCCATTACGGGTGAGGGCCGGATTGATCCAATTCAACGTGGCCGTGAAGGCATCGTCGCCATTAGGGACCGCCGTGAAGTTGGTGACGGGTTTGGGCGTGTTGTCGAAGACTTCGGCAGGTACATAGTTGAAGATGGCGTCCGCGCCGCCGTTGTAGTCGATTTCGTCGACCACAAACCAGCCGTTGCTGCTGCCGCCCCAGCCCCAGTTGAAGTGGAAGAGGTCGTTTTCGTCGTAGCCGTCGCAAACGAAGGCATGACCAGCGTCTGAGCTATTGCCTGAGTAATAGACCGGCCAGCCTTGGTCGAAGGAATCTTTCAGCATGGCCTGCCATTCTTCCAACGAATAGCTGTCGCGTTTGCGGAGGCGGGCCTTGTTGGAATAGCCGAAATACATCAGCACGGCGTCGGGCACGTCTTCGGAATAGGCGCCGCTGCCCGAGCCGGAGTACATCATGTCGACTGCGACGCCGCAGTGGTACATGAAATAGGCGACCGCGTCGATTTTTTCTTGAGATGAAGAGTTGGTGATGGTGAGGGGCATGTTGTCCCAGTCGTAGGTTGTCTCGCCGAAGTTGGCCGACAGCGTTTCCCCTTCATAAAAATAGGAGTGGCTTCCTGATCCTTGGGTGGGGTGGTTCCAATACTTCATCACCTGCGACATGGCGGTGGCCACGCATCCAGCGTATGCCTTCCCTCCAGGGCCGCCAGAGGCATGGGGGCAGAAGTAGTTGTAAGGATCGTTTTGGTTCCAGCGGGTTTCGACGAGATAGGTGGCCTTTTTGCCACGATTGCGCGAAGGCAGTTTCCCGCTCTCCTTGAGCATCTCCCATTCCACTGCGACTTCAGCGCTTTGGGCGGTTCTGTGGGTTTGGCTACGTCCCTCGGCGATGGAGTTGAGGTAATAGGCTGCTTCGGGCGACATGTTTTCGGTCTCAAAGATGCCTTCGTCGGAATAACCCACGATGGGGCGGTAGTTGTCGTCGGCTGAAAGGATGACGAACCCCGTGTCGCCGAAGTTGAAGACATAAAACGAGGTCTCGCCTCGTGCCGTCATGCCCGTGTAGACCAGTTGCATGTCGGAGAGTTGGCAGGCTTGGTTGAGGTTGGCGTTCACGAACTCCAAGCCCAATTCCTTTGCCCTGTCGACCCCAATGGGGTGGGCGTAGACGCCTATGCTACAGAGCAATACGAAAAAGAGGATAAATACTTTCTTCATAGTGTGATTATTTATGGTTGATTATTCTGTTTTTGATGCAAGACTATAGTGTAGCTTTTGTGTTTCAGTTTTGTAAATCAAGTCATTCCATCTGCGTATAGTCGCGTGCGAGGCCGCCTTGTGAGGTTTCCTTGTAGAGCGACGGCAGGTCTTTCCCGGTTTCCTTCATGGTTTCCACTACCTTGTCGAACGACACGCGGTGACGACCGTCTGAGAAAGAAGAGTAGATGTTGGAGTCCAAGGCACGGGCGGCGGCGTAAGCGTTGCGCTCTATGCAAGGAATCTGCACGAGGCCGCAGACAGGGTCGCAGGTCATGCCCAAGTGATGCTCCAAGGCCATCTCGGCAGCGTATTCGATCTGTGCGGGACTGCCTCCAAAGAGTTGGTTGGCGGCAGCGGCGGCCATGGCGCAGGCCACGCCCACCTCGCCTTGACAACCTACTTCGGCCCCCGAGATGGAAGCATTGGTGCGCACGATGTCGCCCACCAAGCCTGCTGTCACTAAGGCACGGATGATGCGCAGGTCGGTGAACTCGTAGTTCTTGGAGAGGTGATACAACACGGCTGGCAGCACGCCGCAGGAACCGCATGTCGGTGCTGTGACGATACGACCGCCCGAGGCGTTTTCTTCCGAAGCGGCCAGGGCGTAGGAATACACCAATCCACGGTTACGTAAGGTGTGGGTATACCCCGAGGCCTTGATGTGGTACATGGCGGCCTTGCGGCTCAAGTTGAGCGGTCCAGGCAACACACCTTCAGCCTCCAATCCACGCTCAACGGCGTCCTTCATCACCTGCCACACCTCCAGCATGTACGCTTCTATTTCCTGTTGGTTCTCGTACTCGTAGACATATTCCCAGTAGGTGCGTCCACGCTGTTCGCACCAGTTCAGGATGTCGGTCATCTTGGAAAGCGGATAAATCTCAGGTTGTTCGCTCTGTTTGCCTTCTTCGGCGAGGTTGCCGCCTCCGATGCTGTAGACTGTCCATTCGCCCAACAGTTCTTTGGCTTCATCGAAAGCTTTGAAAAGCATTCCGTTGGGATGGAAAGGCAGGATGATGTCAGGCCTCCAGACGATTTCCGTCGGGGCTTGCAACGTATTGAGGATGGCCCAGTCGGTCATGTGGCCTTTGCCCGTCGCGGCGAGGCTACCGTAAAGTGTCACCTCGAAGGAAGCAGCATCGGGATACCGCTCGTTGAAGATGGAAGCGGCTTTTTGCGGCCCCATGGTGTGGCTGCTTGAAGGGCCTATCCCTATTTTGTATATATCCTTGATGGATTTCATGAATGATGATTTTAGCTGCAAAGGTACGGCATAATGTTTACTTTTGCAAAGAAATAATCGGGAGCTCTGCAAAAGACATTCTCATGTATACGAAAAAAAAGGCTGTAAATCTTGATTTACAGCCTTTTATGTAGCCCATAGCGGAATCATAAACCTTATTTCGGTGAAATAATTTTATTATTTAATATCATTGATATTCAATTATATATCCGATAAATTGTTAAATCGGATAATAGATTTATTACGCTATATTGCATTTCTTTCGGGCATTTTTACTATTTTTGCCCGAAACTAACACAC
>CAMZEK010000015.1 GCA_947305795.1 uncultured Bacteroidales bacterium
GCTACAAGATGGCCGCTCCGCTTCCCGGAACCATCATGCAGATCTTCGTCAAGCAAGGCGACGCCGTAAAGAAGGGCGATAAGCTGCTCATGTACGAAGCCATGAAGATGGAAAACAACCTGCTGGCAGAGGCTGACGGTACCATCACCGCCATCAACTGCCGTCAGGGCGACAATGTGCTTCAAGGTGATACTTTAATCGTAATCGGATAAGGTCATGTTAGGCAAGAAAAGTATTTACAGAAAGCCTGCGGTCATCATCGGCTCGTTGGTGCTCCTGATGCTGCTGAACCTCGTGGTGGTCAACAACCCGATGTTTGCTACCAGGATTGCCGATTTGGGCGGAAAGACTGAGCAAGTCAGTACGATGACCCCTGAGGAAAGCAACGCCCAGTTGGCTGAAATGGCTGACGCGATTGTCGCAGAGCAGCAAAAGTCAGCCGAATTGGGTCAACAGATTGAAAACCTCAACCAACGCGTGACCACGCTGGAAAACAAGAACGCCAAGGCGCATGTAGCTGCAAAAGAAGAAGTTAAGGAAATGTCCACCAAAGACCGTTTGAGTGAAGGTCTGTACAATTTCTGGCTGCTTACGGGCTTCAGAAACTGTAAGATCGGCAATATCATCATGATTTTGGTGGGTATCCTCTTCATTTTCTTGGCCATCCGTTTCGAGTTCGAGCCTATGTTGCTCATCCCGATTGGCACGGGTATCATTGTTGGCAACATCCCATTCTTCCAAGGTTTTGGTGTCACTTTCGCTGACGCAATGGCTAACCTACAGGCGTTGGATCCAGGGACGCTCAATTTCGATTTGGACACTGCTAAAGCCTTGTTGGTAGCTGTCTTTGGCGATAACCCAGGCGACAAACACATGGTGTTAAGCGAAGCCATCAAGCAGGTCGAGCATCTCAATATGGCCGACTACGGCTTGGTTAACAACGACATTGAAGGCGTGAAAGGCCTGATGACGAGCGTGTTCCAAAGCGGTGAACTGAACCTCCAGACGGGTCTTTACCAGAAAGGCAGCGTGTTGAACTACCTGTACTTCGGTGTGACCTCGGGTGTGTATCCGCCTTTGATTTTCTTAGGCATCGGTGCCATGACCGACTTCTCGTCGCTCATTGCCAACCCGAAACTGATGATTCTTGGTGCTGCTGCCCAACTTGGCGTGTTCATCACCTTCATCGGTGCCTTGTATCTCGGCTTCAACCTGCGTGAGGCTGGCGCTATCGGTATCATCGGTGGTGCTGATGGTCCTACTGCCATCTTCTTGTCTTCACGTTTGGCCAACGGCATGAACGGCACGCGCAACCTCATCGGTCCCATCGCCATTGCAGCTTATTCCTACATGGCTTTGGTGCCCGTGATTCAGCCACCCATCATCCGCCTGCTGACGACCAAGGAAGAACGCCTCATCAAGATGGGTGCTCCGCGTATGGTCAACAAGACCGAAAAGATTATGTTCCCCATCGTCGGCCTCATCCTGACCACCTTCATCAGCCCCACGGCCCTGCCGCTGTTGGGTATGCTGTTCTTTGGTAACATCATCAAGGAGTCGGGTGTGGTGAAGCGTTTGCAAAACACCGCCTCCAATCCTTTGATTGACATTGTGACCATCGTCCTCGGCCTTACCGTGGGTGCCTCAACGCAGGCCTCCGTGTTCTTGACTTCAAGCTCCATTAAGATTTTCATCCTCGGTGCTGCTTCATTCTGCGTGGCCACCGCTGGCGGTCTGTTGGGTGCCAAGTTGATGAACCTCTTCCTGAAGGAGAAGATCAACCCGATGATTGGTGCCGCTGGTGTTTCGGCTGTGCCGGATAGTGCCCGCGTCGTCGAAGTGGAAGGTCAGAAGTACGACCCGTCGAACCACCTGCTCATGCACGCCATGGCTCCGAACGTCTCTGGCGTTATCGGTTCCGCCGTTGCAGCTGGTGTGATGATGTCGTTCTTGATGATGTAATTCACAGTTTAGTTGATACGAAAACCGCCTCGAGTCATCGGGGCGGTTTTCTGTTATTATAGATGCCATCAACTCAACATTCCGTGACACCATTGGCCTGCATGAACCTTCTGATTTTCTCGGCATGCCGTCCACGGATGATGACATGGTGGTTGCCGATGGAATGTTGCAGCAGGTAAGGTTTCAAGTTCACCTTGAGCGTGATTTGCGTGCGGCAGAAGTGCTCGCTGTAAGGTGTTTCGATGGCTTTTGCCTCGGTGACAAAGTAACGGTCAAGTTGGGGACCACCCCATTTAAACAAGGTATAATCGGTCAGCGGTAGCAATCCTTGAATGGCCACGCCGATGGACGACTCAAAATGGGAACGGATGACGGTCTCGTCGCACATCCTCAGTGGGATGGTACAATGTGCCAGCATGGAAGTCTCGTCTGTGAGTTGTGAAGGGTTGGCCATAAACGCTGTCTTGTCGCAAAGCCGTTTGGCAAGAAGCATGGAAACTAGCGTTTGCATGTCGCCTTCGCAACCCGCTACAATGCCTTCATCATTGAGCAAGGCCAAAGCCAGACAACTCGTTGTGCCGCAGGCTTTCACGATGTCAAAGCAGCGGATGGTTAAGGCGTCTAAGTGTTCCTCTTGGCAGATTCTTTTGATGGCAAGATAGGTTTTGGCGGCCTCCACCATGTCGGCGCAAGTCGGTTCTTTGACGGCTTTGGCACGTTTTACTATGGTCTGTGCCACCTTCACTGCCTCAGTTTGCGGCACGGTTTTGATGCCGTCAACGAGGCGTTGCAAATGGATGTCAATCGTTTCAATGCCAAAATGTTGACGGATAAAATCACGGTCAACGTCGCTGGCAATGAGCCAATCCGATGGTTTACCGAACAGCCCGATTCGGCCCTGTAGGGACGCACGGTCGTGCGTCCTTACAAGGGTCGAAATGATTTCATTATTCGTCCCATGCACAATCCGGCCTTCTACGCCAACGTTGCCGAGATAAGTCAGGACTTCCAAGGCAGCAGCCAAGGAATTGTTGCGCCCATCGGCAATCATCGTCACGGTTTTGTGGCCCAACGGCGAACACATCATCTCCACGTCAATGGCTTCCCAAAGGCGTTTGAACAGGTTTTCCACGCCGCCAGTGGCAATCATTACAGCATCGGGCAACGTTTGTAGAGACGCAAGATTTTGTGTCTCTACAGATTCGTCACCGAGGATGCTGATTTCGGCATGGCATTCATTTTCCAGTCTTTGAATCAGATCTGCATATTCGTTTCGGACGAAATCGTCGGTCTGAAACGAGGAACGAAGGATGAGGATTCTCATAAGATCAATGTTTTACCATGAATTTTATCATCTTTTTGCCAACTTTAACCACATAAATGCCGTTTTCATAGCCAGTGGTGTTGATGTTGAGTTCGCTGCCATTGGCCTCAAATTCATCGACCTTCTGACCTAGGGCATTGTAAACGCGCACCGTGCCGAGGTTTTCTCCCTTCAAGGTCACGAAATCGTTGGCGGGGTTGGGGAAGGCCGAGAAGGAAGCAGTATTCTCTTCGACCGACCAAGGGAGATTCACCACCCTGGCAACGAAACTGGCGTCAGGAAAGTTTCCTGTCAAGGTGACGACATCCCAAAACTCATCCTTAGTAATCGCGTCACAATATAAACCCAATTCAATGGATTCGCCCTGCGGAATGGTGAACTCCCTCGGGCGAAGCGTCCTGAAAAAGGTTGTGCCATCTAAAGTGTATGACAGGATGTAGCTGACAATAGTATCGACAACCGCGTCTTGGGCGGTGTTGTTATAAACGGTAATCCATGTCAATTCCCTCCAACTCACCTCAATGGTATCCGTGCTGAAAGTCAACGTTTCGTCGTAAACTACAGGGCACTCGTACTGTTCATAGCCTTCGCCTTCAAAAGCATCAATGATGTATTCCAGCGTAGGCGGATAGATGTCGCGCATGGCGATAGTGTGGTCGGAGCGGATGAGCATGAGGGTGGGATAGAAGCCCACGGGGATGGCTTGAGCGATGTCATTACCGCCACCGTCGCGGCTGATGGTGGGATACTCCACGCCGAATCGGTCGACCCAGGCTTGACAAGCGTCATCGTGACCGTTGGGCGAGATTTCCATGAAGAACACATCGTGTGCGTTGCAGCCATAGAGATGGTAGGCTTCAAGGATGTCGGCCATAGGAGCCTCGCTGTATTCGTCGCCACAGAGGAAGAAATTGATGAACACGGCCTGACCTGCGTCAAGGATGTCATAGAGATGGATTTCATTGCCTTCGATGTCGGTACCGGTGAAGTCGGGGATGATGTCATCGCCGCCGCCAGGCGTGGTGGTAACGGACACTTGGACAACTTCACCGAAGTTGCTATCAGGGTCAATGGGCACGGCATAAATCATGTATTCCGTGTTGGGCTCCAGATCGGTGAAGGTGTGCGAAAGGGTCTCCTCGGCAGGGAAGCCGTAAGTGTGAAGGTAATCGGGAAGGGCAAGCCCCGTCTGGCTCATCCACTGCTGGATTTCGCTCTCGGTGGCTAACATGTAGTTGTAGGAGACACAGTCCTCGTTGGGGGTGAAAGTGACAGTGACCTCAGTTTCCAAGATTTGGTCAACGTAAATGGTCACTTGCGGGTCATAGGTTGCAGCGTTGCACTCATGCTGTTGCAAACCGTGTTGTTCCAAGGCACTAATGATGGTCTGTGCATCGCTGATGGGCCATAGGTCTTGGATGATAATTTGGTGGTTGGGCATAATAAGGATGATAGTAGGCCAAGCAGGGATGCCATATTGACTAGTGATGGTGCCGCCACCACCAGTACTCGCTTTCAGACCAAAACCGATGGTCAGTGCGAGTAAAAGGGTAACGAGTCTCTTCATAAGCGGTGAGTTTATAAGGTTGATAATTGCTGCAAAGATAATAAAGAAATTAGAATACTTAATTATCAAAGCGGTCTCTTGACAAGTTCAGAAACCTTAGTAGACCAAATACCTGATAGCTATCAACTAATTGTCGCGGTAGTCTTTCTTCTTGGTCAGCTTCATGTCCTTCAAAGCTTGTGCTTTCACGTTGATGGTGAAGTTCCAGCTCTTGTAGCTGCCGATGGGAATCCAGTTGAAGCGCATCTCCCAGCAGTGCAGGTCGCGGTAAACGCTGATACTGGTGTACGACAAGCCGTGATTGGTGAAGTCCCAGCCTGTGGTGAAGGTGAACTTCCACTTGGGCGTGATGCTGATGTCGCCGTTGAGACTGAGCGTTTGCACGACACGATTGGTGGCAATGCCCATGATGGCGGCATAGGTCATGTTGGTGGTGTAAGTGAAGTTGTAGCTCAGGGAAAGCGACCATGGTGTGGTCCAGTCAACGTAGGCATTGGGGTTGCCCATGATTTCGCTTAATTCACCTTCAGTGACGTTCATCGACTGTTGGGCGCGGCTCTGGATGTTGTCCTCAAAGCTAGATGGATTGTTGTTTTTCTTGCCTCTCAGTTTGTCTAAGTCGTTTTGGTTGAACGAATAACTCAGACTGAAGTTCCAGGATGAGCTGTTTTTGTGGAACAACCGACCGCTTTCGATGATCTCGAACTTGTTGATGCGGCGCCCCAACGAGTCGGCGGCATAGGGGTCCCAAACGCTGTTGTAGCTGAGCTTCAGTTTCTTGAACAATGTGGTTCGCGCACTGATGCCGAGGGTGGAGAAACGGAGTGAGTCTTTGGTCACGTCATAATTGCCCGAGATGTTGAACGCTTCGAGCAACGTGACGTTTTTCATGCCAGTGATGGTGTCGTTGCGCGATGGCACCTTCATGTCCAAAGTATTGCCGATGTTGTAAGTGATGAGACCCGACTGGGTCTGGGAAGGTGTGCCGAAAAGAGCAGAGGCGAACTTGTTGTAAACCTGTTCCTTGCCTTCGCCATCGATGTAAGTACCATAAACGCCCCATTTCGGGTCGCCGAAGTTGGGCTTGTAGGTGAAGCCGATGGTGGGCGTGACGACGTGCCGAATGGCTCTGATGGGACCTTTGGCAAAGCGTTTAATGCCATAAACCTTGGTGGTGAGGTTGCTCGACAGGTTGAAATCAACGAGGTTGCGGAAGCCGTGGATGGTGTCAGTTTGCAAGTACCCGGTTGAGTCGGTGTCGTTCACCCATTGTTTTTCCATTCGAGTGAAGTACATATAGTCGTTGAAGGAGGCAGAGTTGGTCCAAGTGAAATGCTTGAAGAGCTTGATAGGCAAATTGATGGGTACATTGTGCTTGATGCCCATTTGCGCGTGGTTGCGGGCCACGTCTTTGACCCATTGGCCGAAATTGTCCGTGAAGCCTTGGAACAGCACGGTGTCGATGTCGTTGAAGTAAATCTTGCCGTTCAAGGTGTAGCTGGCATTCAACTCCTTATACCAACGTTTCTTGCCTGTTTTGCCCACTTTCTTCAGGGGATAGAAACGGTTGACGGTGAGAGTTACCTCGGGCAGTGAGGCGGTCACTTGTCGTGTCAGTGTGTTTTGGCTGTGGCTGGCGTTGAGGGTGAGGTATACCTTGCCAGCGAAGTTGGTTTGGTAGGCGATACTCGACTTGAAGGTGTTACTCAACTGGTCAGTGGTGGTTTGGGCGTTGTATTTGTTGAAGTTGGAACTGACGATGTTCACGTCGGCGGAGAAGCTGTGGCGCGGATGGGCTTTCTGGTCTTGCTTGTGTGTCCATTGGATTTTGAAATCGTTGCTCTCCTGGTAGTCGGCGGCACCTTTGGAGCCTATCTTGTTGACGGCGAAGCCCAAAGCCATAGAGCCGTTGAAGCGGTATCGTTTGTTGTAGCGGAAGGTCGGTTTGATGCCCCAAGAGCCACGCGTGTAGATGTCGCCCAAAATCTGCAAGTCGTAGCAGTCATTGATGGCCCAATAGTAACCACCGTTCTCAAGGTAGAAGCCTCGGTTGGCCGACTCGCCGTAGGTGGGGATGATGAGACCCGATTTCTTGCCTTTTGTGTTGGGAATCAGGGCGAAAGGTAAGGCAAGGGGGAGTGGTACGTCGGCGATGGTCAGATAGATGGGGCCGGTGACGATTTTGTCGTCGGGGATGACTTTGGCTTTGGTGAACTTGAATTGGTAGTGTGGGTGTTCCTTCAGGTCGCAGGTGGTGTAGCCGCCCGAGCGGATGTTGATGCTGTTGTCGTCCATGCGCTTCACCCTTTCGCCATGCAGATAGCCACCACTTTCCTCAGTCCACACTTTCGTGATGACGCCTTTCTTCGTCTTGAAGTTGTAGAGCATTTCTGCCGCTTCGAAGGTCGATTCGCCTTGTGTGAAGACGGGTCGCCCTTGGAGTTTGCCTAACGAATCGAGGACACCGTATGCGCGGCAGGTGCTGGCCTCCAAGTCGAATTCAAGACAGGCAGCCTGTATAGTGATGTCGTCGTATTTGGCCTCTGCATTGCCGAAGTAGAAGATTTTTTTGCGGTTCATGTCACGCCAAACGGAGTCGGTTGCCGAGCAGACCACTTGCTTTTCAATAGCGGAGCCGGAACGCTTCGGCTTCATGACTTTGGGCTTTGTGCGGCTTAGTGTGTCATGGCGGGTTGAATCAAAGACAGGAAGACTGTCCGTCGGAAGGAACAGGGTATCTGAAGGCACAAGGCTGTCGATGGGCAAGGCCGATGTGTCGGGAGTGACGATGCTGTCATAGGTGAAGGGAGGGAGGGTGTCGTATGCAATGGAATCCATCGTCAAGGCAATCGTATCCGTGATTCGGGGTTTTTCTGTCGCAGTCGTGTCAATGGTCTCAAAATCGTGTGTATCTTTCTCAATATGAGCCATTTGTTTGCAACCGTAGAACAATATTACCATCGCGGCAATCAAAGAAAAGGCCGCTGTCGAAAAATAATTTCTATGGTTTGTGCGTTTGGTCAAGTTGAAAACGATTACTTTTGTGCGTCGAAATTCGCTGCAAAGATAGTCTTTCTTCGCGCATGGATAAATGAACTTGATATGAATAAACGCAAGATTTTAAGATTTGGTGTTTTGGTGCTGCTTTTTCTGGTGCCTTTGTTTGGTTTTGCCCAACGGGGCGAAAAGATACAGACCATCGTCATCGACGCGGGTCACGGGGGTAAGGATACGGGCGCTTTGGGCAAGGTGACCACCGAGAAGGCCCTCAATTTAGCCGTGGCCAAGAAATTTGGTGCCTACATTACTGAAAACCTGCCGGATGTGAAGGTTATCTATACCCGCAGCACGGATAAGTTCGTCGAACTGAGCGAACGTGCCGCCATCGCCAACCGCAATAATGCAGACGTGTTCATTTCCATCCACTGCAATTCCACTGAAGGTACCACTACCGCCAATGGCGCAGAGACCTACGTCATGGGTGAGTCGAAAAACGAGAAAAATTTGGCTGTGGCAAAGAAGGAAAACGCCGCCATCTTGCTCGAAGACAACACCGACGCCTACGACAACTTCGACCCCAACAGCACGGAAGCCTATATTTTGTTTTCGCTCTCGCAAAGCCTCTACCAAAGCCAAAGCCTCACCCTCGCGGATAAAGTGCAAAAGCAGTTCACCAATAAGGTGGGCCGCCATGATAGGGGAGTGCAACAGGCTGGTTTTCTGGTACTATGGAAGACCTCCATGCCGAGCATTTTGGTCGAGTTGGGCTTCATCAACAACGCGAAGGAGGAGCAGTTTCTTAATAGCGAGAAAGGTCAGACCCAGATGGCTTTGGCGCTTTATCGCGCTTTTGAAGAGTATAAGCGCGAGTTTGAGTCGGAAAACCATACGGCCAGCAAGCCGACGGCCACTGAAAAGCCCGCTTCTAATGATAATCCAGCCACCGTCGACAGTAAGGACACTTTCTTCACGGTGCAGTTTTCCACCTTGGACAAGAAGTTGCCTGTCACCGATAAGGCTTTCAAGGGCGTGAAGGAAGTGGATGTGTATGAGTATAATGGTGCATATCGTTATATTTCAGGTCGTTTCTCCACCAAAGCCGAAGCAGTTGCACGACAAACCGAGGTGCGCGATTTGGGCTTCAAGGATGCCTTCGTCATCGCCTTCATCAATGGCGAGCGAGGCACTCTCAAGCAGGCTGAGGAAGCACTGAAAAAATAAACTCACCACACCGGGAAACTAATCACCTTATCGTTGCTTCCCGCCACAAGGCCGAAGCCGTTCTTCACATTGGAATAAACACCAACAGGTTCGCTGTAGTATTGTGACAGGCTATTGCCCGAAGTGATGGTGGTGTAGTAATTGTATGCCCCTTCGGTCAAATGCCGCAACTTGATTTCAACGAAGGCATTGATGCTGTCGTTGGCCTTGAAAAGCGTATTGGTGACCATGGGGATTTCCATGCGATAGCTGCCCCCGTCAAAGGTGGCATCGTTGAAGGTGCTTCTTGAGCGGTTAGTCAAGCCGACGTCAATGCCGAACTGGTCTTCCAACTCCACCGTCGAGGTGCCGATGATGGGGTCGTTGAAATAGACTTGGTATAATTCAGCGGGCTGCTCGTAGTTTTCCCGCCCATCGGGATAGGTCCAGTCGCCTTCGGTGCGCATAGAGGCTTCAAGGCAATAATGATCCAACACGCCTGGATTGGGGTCAGTGATTTTTATCGTGACGGTGAGGTGTTTTCGGTATTCTTTCAGCCAAACTGTTATGGTGGAGTCAGTGTCGGGTACGGGAACACGATAGCCTCTCGCACTTGTGGTGTCCCATTTCGTGATGCGGGCATCTTCAAAACTACCTATAGGCTCATTCGGCAAAGGTTCTGAACTGCCTTCTATCTCATCAAATCCTGGTGCAGTCACGCAGATTTTAATCACATCACCGATTTGCGGCACATAGTCGTGGGTGAAATGATAGTTGACAGTGAATATGGGAGGATTCAGATAGTTATAATAAGTTGTGTCAGCGTTCACCTGCATCTCGCCTTTGTTTACGCCATTCACGAAAAGGAAAGCTTGTGTGCCTTCTGGCATAGTGTAGTCCGTGATGGTGTCGAAGACGAAATCGCTTTTGTAAACGACCGCCTTGATGGGCTCACCTGGAATGGCGATGCAGTTAACAACCAATTGTGGGTCAACATATTCGCCTTTGAATTTCAGAGGTTTGGTGCAGGCTGAAAACAATGCCGCAAAAACGAGGATTGATAATGCTATTTTAGTGGTTTTCATAATACTCAGAATTTATAACTGTACGAAACTGAAGGAATAATCGGGAAAATGCTGACCTGCTGCAGCTCTGGCAGCCCCGTGTTTTGGTCATAGCCACGAATGACGATGAAGGGGTTCTGACGGTTGTAGACATTGTAGACGCTGATGTTCCACACCCGTTCGCCGTGCTTCTTCTGCTTGCGGAAGTTCATGCCGAGATCGAGGCGGTGATACACGGGCATCATGAAATTGTTGCGTTCGACATAGCCGATGATGGGCGTGCCGACAACGCTGCCACCGTATTGTGAATAATAGGTGATAGGAATGCCAGGATAGGCTTGTGTGGACAAGGTGCCGCAATTGCCGCTGCTGATGACCCAAGTGCCACTGATATCGAAGCGGTCGCTGAACTTGTGCTGCACGGTGATGCTGAAGTCGTGGCGACGGTCGTATTTGGCAGGAAATGGATTGCCGTTGTTGATTTCCATGCCTTCGCGGTCGAATTTCCGCATGGAACGCGACCAGGTGTAGCCAACCCAGCCCGTGGTCTTGCCGAAGGAGCGTTGCACAAGCAGTTCAACGCCGTAGGCCCAACCTCTGCCGAGGTTCACCTTGTCCTCCCAACCTTGGCTGGTGCCGAAGAAACTGGTGCCGTCCTTGTATTCCAACACATTGTCCATCGTCTTGTAATAGCCTTCAAGCGAGATGTCGAACAGGTTGGGCAATTCATAGAAGCCGCCGAGCGAGAACTGGTGTCCTTTCTCTGGTGCGATGCGTGCCGTGACAGGCACCCAGAGGTCGGTGGGCATGGTGATGTTGCTGTTGGAAAGCAAGTGAATGTATTGTGTCATGTAGGCGTAACCCGCTTTGAGAGAGAAATGAGGCACCACCATAGCGCTCATGCTGAAGCGGGGCTGCAACGAATGGTAGAAGTTGCCTTGCACTGCAAAAGCGGAATAGTGCAGACCGACATTCATCTTGATGGCTTCGTTCAAAGCAATGTTGTCCTCGACATAGAGCATGGCTTCGTGGGCATGCACGTCGCCCGTGTTGGCTACGGTGTCCGTGTTGGCTTCCGCTTCGGTGAAGTTGATCTTCATCGACTGCACCTCGGGACGGAAGAAATGATAGGTGTAGCCACCGCCGAAGCGGATGTCGTGCCTCGGGTTGGGCGCGTAATGGAAATCGGTGCGTGCCGTAAGGTCATGGATGCCTGAATGGAAGTTCATGGCCATCTCGTCGGTCGAGGTGTAGGTGTTGGGCTTGAACTCCTCGTAGGTGTAGTTTTGGTCCATACCGAGATCGTGGCGGTATTGGGTGTAGCTCACGGAGGCATCCATGAAAAGCTGTGGCGACATGATGTGGTTCCAACGCAGCGCGCCCACCTTGTTGCCCCATTTCCAGTTGAGGCCAAGTTTCTCGTGGTCGGCGTACATGTCCTCATAGGTATAGTCCCATTTCACATTGGCGTAGATCTTGTCGTCGCCGCTGTACCAACTCAAATAGAGTCGGTCTTTGTCCGAAATCTTCCAGTTGAGTTTGGCGTTGAGGTCGTAGAAATAATAGCCCAACGAGAACTTGTCGATGCTCGGGTCGGCCAACTTTCCGATGAGGCCATAAAGGTTGGTGAGTGCATCGGAATAGGTACGGCGAAACGACAGGTTGAACGAGAGCTTGTCCTTCACAATCGGTCCTTCCAGGTTGAGTTTTGAAGAAATCAGTCCAATGCTGAAGTTGCCGTGATATTTCTGCATGTCGCCGTCTTTCATGCGCACATCCACCACCGAAGAGATGCGGCCACCATAGCGAGCAGGGAAGCCGCCTTTGTATAAGGTGACGTTTTTCAATGCATCGGGGTTGAAGACGGAGAAGAAACCGAACATGTGGTTGACGTTATAGAGCGGCACACCGTCCATGAGCAGCAGGTTCTCGTCGGGACCGCCGCCACGCACGTAAAGTCCAGCCGAGCCTTCCGAGCCATTCTGCACGCCCGGCAGCAACTGGATGGCTTTCAGCACGTCGGCTTCACCCATCAGAGTCGGAATACTTTTGATTTGCTTGATGGGAAGCTCAATGATGCTCATCTGGGGATTGTTGGCTCCCACCGTGGCGCGGTTGGCCTCCACCGTGACTTCCTGCAACTGGATGTTGCTGCTCATTTTCACCGTGATGAGGGTGTCGGCAACCAAGTTGAAAGCCTGGTTCACGGCGTCATAACCCACAAAAGAAAACTGCAGGTCGACGGGACCTTCGTCCAAGGTTAGTGAATAATACCCGTAGTTGTTGGTGGCGCAGCCGTGGCCAGAGTTGCGGTCGAGTACTGTCGCCCCAATCAAGGTCTCGCGGCTGGCGGCATCCATCACATAGCCGCTGATGCAATGCTTCTGTGCCATTGCCGACAACGACAGCAGCAGAAGGAATAAAAAAGGAATTGTTTTGCGCATGAATGCTTGGTTTGGTTAATTGTCAATCTAACCCCTTAACCTGGCATATTATTGTCTGAATCGAAAAAAATGGCCGCACTTGCAAAGTACGGCCATTCAGAATAACAGGTGTGAGTGATCACTCCACCACCACCAAATAGTAATTCTTCTTACCCTTCTGCATAAGGATGTACTTGCCGTCAATGAGGTCGGCAGGGGTCATCACCTTGTCTAGAGTGACCTTTTCCTTGTTGACGCTCACGCCGTTGGCTTGGGTCATCTTGCGGGCCTCGCCCTTCGAGGGGAAGATCTGCGTGTTGACGGCCATGAAGTCGACAATCGGGATGCCGGCTTCGAGGTCGGTGCGGGCAATATGCTCTTGTGGCACGCCGTCGAAGATGTCTAAGAAGGTGGCTTCGTCAAGTTTCTCCAGGCCTTCCTTGGTCGACTTGCCAAAGAGGATGTTGGAGGCTTCGATGGCGGCATCGAGGGCTTCCTGAGAGTGCACCAACACGGTAACTTCTTGAGCCAAACGCTTTTGCAACACGCGCATGCCCGGGTCTTTCTTATGCTCTTCGATGAGTGCGTCGATGGTCTCTTTATCCAGCGAGGTGAAGATTTTGATGTATTTCTCAGCGTCCTCGTCGCTGACGTTGAGCCAGAACTGGTAGAACTTGTAAGGTGTGGTACGTTTCGGGTCGAGCCAGATGTTGCCGCTCTCGGTCTTTCCGAATTTTTTGCCGTCGGCCTTGGTGATGAGCGGGCAAGTCAGTGCAAAGGCCTCGTTCTCAAAGCCCAAGGTGCGGCGAATCAGCTCTGTGCCCGTGGTGATGTTGCCCCACTGGTCGTTGCCGCCCAACTGCAGTTTGCAGTTTTTGTGCTGGTAGAGCCAGAGGAAGTCATAGCCTTGCAGGAGCTGATAGGTGAACTCGGTGAAGCTCAGGCCGTCGCGGGCAGTACCGTTGAGGCGTTGCTGCACGCTGTCCTTGGCCATCATGTAGTTTACGGTGATGTGTTTGCCCACCTCGCGAGCAAAATCGAGGAAGGTGAAGTCCTTCATCCAGTCGTAGTTGTTCACCATCTCAGCGGCGTTGGGCTCTTTCGAGTCGAAGTCGAGGAACTTGGCCACTTGTGCTTTGATGCACTCTTGATTGTGGCGCAAGGTTTCTTCGTTCAGGAGGTTACGTTCTTGGCTCTTGCCTGAGGGGTCGCCAATCATACCAGTCGCACCGCCCACGAGAATGATAGGCTTGTGGCCGCAGTGTTGCAGGTGGCGGAGCATCATGATGCCGCAAAGGTGTCCGATATGCAGTGAGTCGGCGGTCGGGTCAGTGCCGAGGTAAGCCGTCACCATTTCTTTCTGGAGGAGTTCTTCCGTTCCTGGCATTATCTGTGCCAGCATTCCGCGCCAGCGGAGTTCTTCAACAAAATTCTTCATCGTTTGCTTGGTTTTGAGGCGCAAAAATACGATATTTTTCAGCGTTTCGGCGAATAAACAACATAATCACCGAAAAAAACTTTGACGGATTCTATTTGAAAGGCAAATATTATTCCCTCCGCTTCGAGTCCATCAAAATCGTCACAGGTCCGTCATTGAGCAATTTGACCTCCATCATCGCACCGAACTCGCCACTTTGCACTGGCCGACCTGAGATTTCGGCGAGATGTTTCAGAAATAGCTCATACAGCGGTATAGCCACCTCGGGGCGGGCGGCGCGGATGAAACTCGGGCGGTTGCCTTTCTTGGTGAGGGCGTGGAGGGTGAATTGGCTCACTACGAGGAAAGAACCTTCTACTTGGTTGACATCCAAGTTCATGGCATCGTTCTCGTCACTAAAAATGCGGAGTTTGGTGAGTTTCTGGCATAGCCAATCCACATCCTCTTGCGTGTCGGCCTCCTCGATGCCGAGCAGAATCAGCATCCCCAAGCCGATTTCCGATTTTATCTTCCCATCAATTGTGACGGAAGCGTGCGTAACTCGTTGTGCAACAATGCGCATAGTTGATATTGAATATAGGCCCTTCGACAGGCTCAGTGACCTTTAGATTAATGCATTAGTTTGAAAATCATCTCTCTATACAAATCCTTCTCGCTTACCTCGCCGCTCTCGTAGCCCTTCGATTTCATGTCGAACTCGCGCAAGATGGAGATGTTCCGGATGCAAATCTGCGGAGGATAGTTGCGGGCTGCTGTTTGGTAATCCCTTACGAAATAAGGATTTACGCCCAATAGACTTGCTAAGGCCCCTTGCGACTTATCGGTGGCCAAGTGTAGCTTGAGTATTTTTGTGAAATAGCCGTAAAGCGTTATCGTCGTGACCAACAGCGGATTGTCCTTGCCGTTGTCGCCAAAATAGTTCACGATACGATTGGCTTTCAGTATATCGCGGTTTCCTATGGCATTTTGCAACTCAAAGACGTTGAAATCCTTGGAGATGCCGATGTTGCGCTCCACATCCGCGTCGTCGATGTTCTTGTTTTTGGGCAAGGCGATGGTCAGCTTCTTCAGCTCGTTGGCGATTTTGTGGAGGTCAGTGCCGAGGAAATCAGCCAGCATCTGCATGGCTTTGGGTGTGATGCTGTAGCCGTCGGCCTTCAGATAGTTTTGAATCCAACCTGGTATGTTGCTGTCGTACAGTTTCTTCGACTCAAACCAAATGCCTTTCTTGTCAATCTTCTTGGCCAAAGTCTTGCGCTTGTCGAACTTCTTATATTTATAGGCGAAAACGAGGAGTGTGGTCTCGGGAATCGTGTCGAGATAAGCCTCAAATTTCTCTAAGTCCTTCACGTCCTGCGCCTCTTTGACGATGACCACCATGCGCTCGCCCATCATCGGGAAGCTGCGGGCGTGGTTAGCGATGGTCTCCACATCCACGTCGCGGCCATAGAGCACGATTTGGTTGAAGGCGCGGTCGGCCTCATCCAAGGCTTCGTTCTCGATGGTGTCCGAAATCATGTCGATGAAATACGGCTCCTCGCCCGTCAGGAAATAGATGGGCGCGAAGTTCTTCTTGTGGATCTCGGAAAGAATCTGTTCGTAAGTCATCATAAATCTTTCAGATTTTGACTTCGGGACTTCGAGACTTCGAGACTTCAGGGCGGGCGTCTCGCAGTCTCGTAGTCTCGCAGTCTCGCGTCAGAATTTAAGGTGCTTGACTGTGATGCCATTATTGATGAGTTGCCGTAGCGAGTCGATGCCGATGCGCAGGTGCTCGCCGACATAGTTCTTGCTGACTTGTTTGTCGCTTTCCTCCGTCTTGACGCCTTCGGGCACCATGGGGTTGTCGGACACTAAAAGCAGAGCACCTGTTGGGATTTCATTGTGGAAGCCGACCGAGAAGATGGTGGCTGTTTCCATATCCACAGCCATGCAGCGGATTTTGCGCAGGTAATCCTTGAACTCTTCATCATGTTCCCATACGCGACGGTTGGTGGTATAGACCGTTCCCGTCCAATAGTCGCGGCCATAGTCGCGGATGGTGGTGGAGATGGCTTTTTCAAGGCTAAATGCTGGCAACGCAGGCACTTCGGGCGGGAAATAGTCGTTCGAGGTACCCTCGCCACGGATGGCCGCAATAGGCAAAATCAGGTCGCCAACTTTGTTGATTTTCTTCACGCCACCGCATTTGCCGAGAAACAACACTGCCTTAGGTTTTACTGCGCTCAATAAATCCATGATGGTGGCCGCATTGGCGCTACCCATACTAAAATTAATAATGGTAATTTCGCCGTCGGTGGCGCAAGGCATTGATTTGTCGCGCCCGACCACCTCCACGCCCTGCCATTCGGCGAAACGGTCGACATAATTCTGGAAATTGGTCAACAGGATGTATTTCCCGAACTTCTCCAATGGCAAGCCCGTATAGCGTGGCAGCCAGTTTTCAACTATTTCTTGTTTGGTTTTCATTTGCTTTCGAAATATTTCTGCAAAAATAGGAAAAGTATTGCAATTGTGTGTATTTTTGCCGCGAAATCGTAAGATTTAACGGAGTTCAATGACCCACTACCCCATAAAAATCCTAATGGCCTTCGGCTGTACTTTTGAACCTGAGGGTGATGAGTTTTTCGAGTGGCTGATGCGCAACGGCTATCCTGAATTGGGTGCGCTGAGCCAGACCATCCAAGGCGACACCAAGGCCAAGGATTGGCTAATGGAGCATGGCTTTCCTCATTTGGCCGCCATCGACAGCGCCATCGACAAGGAACCAAAAGCAGAAGAATGGCTCATGAAAAACCACTTCGAGGTCAATTTGGCCTTCGCAAAAGCCGTCAATCGGGACGATGACGCAACCCTTTGGCTGGAGAAAAACGAACTCGGCATCTTTATCATCCTCGCTGATAAGATTCGCAAATATCTGGATGACAAATATTTAAATTTCCACAAAATTCATTTTTAAGTTTTGACAAAAAAAAGTTGTGCGGTGTATCGGAAAAAACCCTAACTTTGCGGCCTATCACACATCGGAGTAAAATTAGAAAAATCATACAAAAATGAAAAAAGGATTATCCATTCTCATCAACATCATTCTGTTTGCCATCGTAGTGCTGTTAGCATGGCAAGTCGTCAAGAGCATCCAAGCTCCCATCAAGTTCAACAACGAGCAAAAAGCCCGTGAGTCGCAAGTCGTCGAACGCTTAATCGACATCCGCAACGCCGAAGTGCTTTACAAGAACGCCAACAACAAGTACACGGCCAGTTTCGACACATTGATTGACTTCTGCCAAACCGCAGAAATCCCGATTGTGAACATTATTCCCGATCCGACCGACACCACTTTCACCCGCACCATCAACGATACCTTGGGCTATGTGAAAGTCGTTGACTCCATTCGTGGCAAAAGGGAAAACTTCAACATCCATGACCTGAGTTTGGTGCCTTTCAGCAATCCGACCCAGAAGTTCGAACTTGAAGCCGGCATTATCAAGCGTAGCGGCATCGACGTGCCCGTCTTCGAAGCCCGCACGCCTTATGAAGTTTACCTGAACGGTCTCGACAGACAGCGTATGCTCAACGCCAAAGCCGAAAAGGAAAGCATCAACCGTTATGCTGGCCTGAAGGTTGGCTCGATGGAAGAAGCTTCTACTGATGGCAACTGGGAGAAACTCTAACCAGTGCAAAGGCGACATCAATGAATCCTTATATCTCCGCATTTGACGAGGGTTTTGATGTCGAGAAGTCATCGCAATACAGAATGACCATCCAATTCTCGTTGGGTGGTTTTTCTTATGCTCTGCTCGACGCGACCAAAAACATCCTCATCGGTTTGGAATGCTACCAATCGGACCAACTGACCGAGACAGAAGAAATGTTTCGCGCCTTGGAAAAGGCCTTGGACTCCAAAGGCTTGACTAACAAACCTTTGTTGTCCGTGACTTGCATCATTGACGACCGCGTCAACACCTTCGTGCCACTTGAATTGTTCGATGAAAACAAGAAAAACGACTATCTTGAGTTCCTGTTTCAGGCTTCAAGCGGTCAAGTTGTTCTAAACGAGACACTTGAACGTGAAAAATGCGTCAACGTGTATGCCTTGCCCAAGAGTTTGCACGCCAGAATAATCTCGAAATGGAACAAGGCGAGAATCATTCATTCCAGCACCGTTTTTATCAACAGCGCCATCCGATATGCACCCGAAGGCAAAGCTGCTTTTGTCCATGTCAAAAGTCGCAGCTTCGATTTAGCCATCATTGACGAAGGTCGTATGGCATTCTTTAACAACTTCAGGTTCAACACGAAAGACGACTTCGCCTATTTTCTTGTTTTTGCCCTTGAGCAGAACCATTTCTCCAATTTGAAACACCCTGTTTGTTTCTCAGGACTTATCCTTCCCCAATCGGAGATTGTTGAACTCTGTAGCCGTTATATCAAATATCTAATATTTATAGAGGATAGGAATGAGCTTCAAGTCAGTAAGGCTTTGGGCGAAGTGCCTTTCCAATACTATCACCTTCATTATCAGACTTTAAGATGCGAATCATAAGAGGAAGATACCAGCGTCGGCAGATTATGGCCCCAACAAGCCTGCCTGTGCGTCCCACCACCGACATGGCCAAGGAGAGCCTGTTCAACGTCATTGAGAACCATTTTGATTTTGAGGAAACCGAGGCCTTGGATTTGTTTGCCGGAACGGGCAACATTTCTTACGAGTTGGTCTCACGAGGCTGCCCGAAAGTAGTTTCTGTAGATCAGGATTTTGGCTGCGTGAAGTTCATACGAGAGACAGCCAATAAGCTCAATATGAAAGAGTTGCTTGTCGTTCGCTCTGATGTTTTCCGCTTTTTGGACAAGCATTCCATGCAATACGACCTCATCTTCGCTGACCCACCTTATGACTGCCAGCATTATGAGACCTTGGTCAACCTCGTTTTCGAGCGCAATCTGCTTCGCGAAGGAGGCATGTTTGTCCTGGAACACGATAAGTATCAACATTTTGATGAGCATCCCCACTTCATGGAGCAACGGCACTATGGTAAGGTGAACTTCACCTTCTTCGCACAGACCATCGAGGAAGAATCTGAGGAGTGACCTGTCCCATGGTGATTCTTTTCAACAAGCCGTTTGGTGTGCTCAGCCAATTTACACCCGAAGCGGGACATCGGGCACTTAATGAGTTCGGTTTTCCTGCTGGTGTTTATGCCGCTGGCCGTCTTGACCACGACAGCGAAGGCGCATTGCTTCTCACCGATGATGGAAAGCTCATCAAAAAGCTCCTTGACCCAAAATTCGAGCATCCGCGCACTTATCTCGCACAAGTCGATGGACAAATTACGCAAGAGGCTGTCAACCAATTAAAAAGAGGCGTAATTATCAAAGGCTATCGCACAAAACCCTGTCAGGCAGAAATCATCGCGCCGCCGGAAAACCTTTGGGAGCGTGTGCCGCCCATCCGATACCGCGCCAACATCCCGACCAGTTGGGTTCGCCTTACCCTTACCGAAGGCAAGAACCGTCAGGTGCGCCACATGACCGCCGCCGTCGGTTTTCCAACCTTACGCTTGATTCGTGTACAAATTGGCAATATTTCACTTGGAGAACTGAAGCCATGCGAGTGGCGTGTAGTCAAATATAAAATCACTAATTTTGCCGTCTCTGCGATTATGTCACCATGATTTTTAGCAGCAATATTTTTCTTCTGTACTTCATGCCGGTCTTCTTTCTGGTCTATTTTCTGACACCGAAAAAAGCCCGCAACTATGTATTGCTGTTTGCGTCGCTGTTGTTTTATGCCTATGGCGCGCCAGAATTCATCATCCTGCTTATCCTCTCCATCATTGCCAATTACTACTTGGTACGCTGGATGCACAAGGCTGAAAAACCCAACACCAAAAAGCTGCTTTGCGGCATCTCCGTGGTCATCAGCATCGGTTTGCTGTTTTACTTCAAGTATGGCAATTTCACTATGCGCAACATCAACGCTGTCTTGGGTTGGTTCAATGTCGAGCCGCTGAGATGGACGCAGATTCTATTACCCATCGGCATTTCGTTTTTCTCCTTCCAAAGCGTCACCTACACCTTGGACACCTATCGTGGCATCAACCAGCCGATGAAACGGTTGAGCGATTACATGCTCTATATCGTGATGTTTCCGCAACTCATCGCAGGTCCCATCGTGCGCTATTGCGACATCGCTGACCAAATCCGCAACCGTGAGTCGCTTTACACCGACCGTCTGCATGGCTTCTATCGATTTGTTCTCGGTCTATGCAAAAAGATTCTGATTGCTGACATTATTGGATTTCAGGTGGATCAAGTTCTTGGACCGTCGAACTATGACATCTTGACTGCCGACCAACTGGCGGACATCGCGGGCAAAATCGCCGTTTTAGACAGCACCACGGCATGGATCACTATTTTCGCCTTCACCTTCCAAATCTATTTTGATTTTGCAGGATATAGCGATATGGCCATTGGTTTGGGTCGCATGATGGGTTTCAAGTTCCCCGAAAACTTCGACAACCCGTATGTGTCCACTACGATTTCAGAATTTTGGAGGCGTTGGCACCAGACTTTCAGCCTATTCATCAAGAATTACTTGTATTTCCCCTTGGGTGGCAGCAGGGTGAAGACCGAAGCGCGGAAATACTTCAACCTATGGTTATGTTTCCTTTTGAGCGGATTGTGGCACGGTGCTGCTTGGAACTTTGTGGTATATGGTGCCCTGCAAGGCATCTTCATTTGTGCCGACAAGCTGTTTCTCAAGAAGTTCAACGAACGTTTGGGCAACATCCCGAGTGTGTTTTTCACTTTTCTCGTCATCGTGCTCACCCGTTGTTTCTTCCGCATCGAGCGTATTGACCTGTCGTGGTTGTTTATCAAACGACTGTTTGCCTTCGATTTTACGGCATTCCATTTCGGCGACAACCCACAGCTTTACGTCACCATGCTCGTAGCCGCTTTCTTCTCTTTCTTTACACTTTCCAAGTTCGGCCTCAAAGTGCAGGACAAGGTTTATTTCACCAATTACAACAAAGCGGGGCATGCAGTGGCTTTGGTGCTTTGCTTCGCCGCTTTTGTGTTCTGCCTTGGTGCTCTCAACGCCAATGGCTTCAGTCCATTCATTTATTTTAGATTCTAACCATGAAACGGCGCGACAACATATTTTACGGCATACTCTTTGGACTCTTGATGTTGTTCCTGTTTTCATTCATGGTTCAGGAGCATTTGAAACCGTTCAAGGCCAAGCCGTTGACGGGCAATCTTATGAAGATCGATAAGCCACAGTTCAGCTGGGAATGGTATAAAAACGGAGATTACCAGAAAAAGCTTGAAAACTACGTCAGCAACAAATTCGGCTTCCGCGAATTCATTATCAGGATGTATCACCAGTATGGTTGGGATTTTTATGGCAAGGTGTTTGTGAGTTACATCTATAAGGGCAAAGAAAACTGGCTCTTTTACGACTATCTTGTCCACGACCAATATGGCCTTGAAATGTTCAAATGGTTTCCCGATGCGGAAGCCGCCACGAAACACTACGAGCAAGAAGTGCGCCTGCTCAACAAGGTCAAAGGTGTCTTGGATGAATATGGCATTACCCTGATGACTTTTATCACTCCCAGCAAAAATGTCATTTATCCCGAATACTTACCCACCCCGAAATACAACACCACTTCCGTCGATGCCAATCCAAGGGAGTATTTCTCCAAACGATTTCAAGAGACAGGGTTACCCTGTTTTGAAATGAATGAGTATTTCAAGCTCATGAAGGACACCTGTTCGTTCTATCTCTTTCCTCCCACGAGCCATCACTGGAATTTTTCATGCGTTTATGCCACCGATTCATTAATGCGCTTCATGGAACAGCTGCGTGACATCCAGATGCCGCGTATCCAATACGGCAACGTTTATAAGGCGGAATGTCGCATTGGCGAAGACAAGAACCATGATATGGAAGCCGAACTCAACTTATTGCGCCCCATCAAATACGACCCCAAGTTTGCTTATAAAGAACTTGATTATCAAATCGTCACGGATTCAGCTACCACCAAACCTTCAGCCTTGTTTATTGGCAACTCCTTCTTGTTATTAAGGACTATCGCCTATATTCCTCCTGAAGAAGTCTTTTCTGATTTCCAGCTTTGGTATTACAACAAGGTGGCTTATCAAGGCTTGAACCCACAAATCGACAGTGTGAGCCATTTGAATCGGTTGGATTATCTTGTTGACGCGGATTACATCGTCTTTTCTTCCAGTGCCAGCCAACTGTATCGGGCCACGGAAGGCTTTGCCGAAGATGCCATTCTCCAGCTCTGTATCGGCGAAGAGCGTTTCCGGGAACGGAAAGAACAGCTGATTGACAGCCTGTTCCACAACCAGAACATCCACGACCAAATCGCCTGTGGATATCCCGATTCACTCTATCTGATCAAACTGGCGGACTATACCGACAACCTGTTGCGAAAGAATCCCGAAGCTTATTTTCCTGAAATCGCTGGCGAAGGCATCCCTTCTGTCCGGAACCCATTACTGTTGACGGATGAATTCTGGAGGAAAAGCGATATCCGCAAAAAGATCAAACGCGACCCGCAATGGATGTTAGACATTTCGAACCAAATGGTCATCGAAGGCCTTTCGTGGCAACAATCCATCGACCTTGAGACGGAACGCGTCATTCAATGGCTGCCGTTGTCGCGAGGCAAATACATTGATGCCAACGAGTACCGCGAAATCCTCATCAAAAAGATGGAACAAAGAATCAAGGAGAACAAACAGTGGTTAGAGATGATTGAGAAGCAAGCCGCCGAAAGAGGCATTTCTCTTGAGGAAAACATCTACCAAAATGCTGTCTATATGGTAGACCAGAAATCTGAAAAATAATTCGTGGCTAATGCTTAATCAATGTTTTTTTTATATTTTTGCGATATTAAATTGTTCTTAATCATGAAACGATACATTTTTCTTTCAGTCATTTTCCTCGTAATGGGCATTTTGAACGCCCAGAGTCTTCATGTGGAAAGCAGCACCGAAAAGGGGCTCAGATTGCATTACTCCCTTCCAAAAGTCAACATGGGAGAATTGTCCAACTTGCCTTCTGAGAGCCATTACATCGCCATTCCCAAGGGAGCAACCCCGTGCGTTGATGTTCAAATGCATGGAAGTAGGACATTGAGAGACGTCGATTTGTCACCTATCAAAGAGATGATTGAAGGAGCCGACATTCCTGATGGGGACATTGTCACCTTGCAACCTACCACAATACGCGGTCTCGATGTGGCCCTGCTCAGCATCACGCCTTATCGATACGAACCGACACAAAAAACCTTGGAACTCATTCAAGACATTGATATCGACATCCGTTTTGAAGGCGGCAGCGGCCGATTCGGCGAAGCACGCTACCTCAGTCCAGACTGGGAGCACATCCTCCGCAATATGATTATTAATAAAGAGATGCTTCCCGAATCCGACTACTATAGTTTGATCAAGTCAGCTCGTGATGGTGACGAGGAAGGTTGTGAGTATCTCATCATCGCTCTCGACAATGCAGAAATCTTGGCATGGGCAGATACGCTGAAAGCCTTCCGAACGAAGCAAGGCATCCTGACCAAGGTGGTGAGCCTAGCAGAATGCGGAGGCAACAACACCGATATTATCCGAAACTACATCCTCAATGCCTATAACAACTGGGCTATCCCACCTTCGGCAGTACTTCTTTTTGGAGGCTATTGCAACGGTTCGGGCATTGTACCGTATTATCATCACACCATAGCAGACGAATACTCTGTCCGTCGCTATCCCACCGACTATCCTTATAGCGATATGAACGGCGACAGCCTGCCTGACCTCGCCATCAGCCGCATCACAGCACGAAGCATCGAGGACTATCAGGCTTTTGTGAAAAAAACCATCGAATATGAGACCAATCCTCCCGTCGATGCGGCCTATTACGACCATCCCATCGTCACTTCAGGATACGAAGCCGACAAATGGTTCTTGATAAGCTCGCAGAGCTTCAACGGATTCTATAGGGACAAGATCGGGAAACATCCCTCCAACTTCTACATGCTCCATCAGACTTCAATCGACCCGCCTGATTCCACTTGGTCCACAGGTTATAACGTCCCCGTCTTGCTCGACTACTTCGGTCCAAACGGGCAAAACTATATTCCCGAGTATATCGGTGAGCTAAACGAATGGCAGACCAAAAGTGACACACTGCCACTGCACAATGCACTTAAAGAAGGTTCATTCTTGACTACATACAGAGGACATTCGCACTTCAACGCATGGTGGTTTCCGCAGTTCAGTACTACAAGTTTATCCACTTTAAGTAACGAGCCTGTCACTTTCGTGATCTCCATCACTTGCAGCACTGGCCTTTTCACTGATGACAATCCGGGGCTGATTGACGCTTTCTGCATCAAAAAGCAAGGCGGTGCGGTGGGGGGCATTGGAGCACTCAGTCTCACGCACTCCTATTTCAACGACATTCTCTCTTGGGGCATCTATGACTGCATTTGGCCGAATTACTTGCCTGATATGGGTGGTGACACATCTCCACTCTTCATCAGACCCTCCTACGTGCTGGCGAATGCCAAGCTTTATTTCAATTATCATTTCTTTATGCCCGGTTGGTGGATCAACAAAGAAAACTCTACCAGGCATCTTTTCTGCTATACAGGCGAAACCTATCTCAACCTATTTACCGAAGTACCTCAACCCCTGCAAATCACACATGGACTCTATTTGCCATCCAACGCCAACGAATTCACGGTAACGGCTGAAGAAGACGCCATAATATGTCTTTCGCAGGACGGAGAAATCATCGGCGTGGAGCAAAGTCATGGACAAGCCTGCTCTTTCGCTTTGCCCGATTTGGAAGAGGGGAAGCACATCATCCTCACTGCCACCAAACAAAACCATTTCCGATATGAGTATGAGATTCCTGTGATTTCCGACAACGGCCCCTATGTGGTAGTAGACAACGACGGATGGCTGGTTGAAAACGGCTTCGACTTCCTCCACAACGGTGAATACGCATGCGTCGGCGTCAAGCTTCACAACTACGGCAATCATGCGGCCGAAAATGTCACGATGAGCCTTTCCTGCACATCTCCTTTCGTCGAAATCACCCAAGCCACATGTCAAACCCAAAACATAGCACCGGATCAGACGGTCACCCTCAATAGTGCTTTCCGCTTCAACATTGCAGATGACCTCCCCGATATGACCGAAGTGGTCTTCAATGTTCATGTTAATGACGGTAATGGTGAAAAAGAATGCAGCATCACGCAGCACATCGCCGCACCAGCACTCGCGATCAAACCTGAAATCACTTACGAAAACAGCAGTCATCAGGCGGTTCTTCAGCTGGAAAACCCGGGCCACACCGACCTTCACATCCAAATCGCCAACCAAGGTCATTTTGACACCAACCCGGTCAATGTTTATTTGGAGATACTGGCCCCATTCATCACTATCGATTCCCCCTCCCGCACCTTCAACTCCATCGAACAAGAAAGCGTACAAGACGTGTATTTCAGCATCGACGCCCAGAACAGCGCAAACGACGAAGGTTGGCTCAAGACAAGGATTACCCTTGATGACGGTATCCGTCAAACCATCATAGACACCTTACTCCCTTTCGGAGGCTTTAACGAGACTTTCGATCCAGACCATTTCAGTGCGCAGAATTGGCAGTTTTCAGGTAATGCGTCATGGACGTTGACTGAAGACGAAGCACACTCTGGCAACTATAGCATCAAATCAGGAGAAATCAGCCACGGCCAATCCAGCTCCATCTCCATTACGAAGACAACCCAAGCCACAGAAATCAGTTTCTTCAAAAAACATTCATCGGAATTCAAATACGACAAATTGCATTTTTACATTGATGGAGAGGACATGGGCGAATGGTCAGGGTCGAGACCTTGGAACGAGGAACGTTACCCTTTGACCCAAGGCACCCATACTTTCAAATGGTCTTACACCAAGGATAATTCGGTGACTTTGCCTCCAGACTGTGCTTGGATTGATGATGTCAGCATCGCACCAGCGTATACGGCCATTGCGTCGTCGGGCGAATTCCTGACCGCATGCCGTAACGAAAGCGTCCACCTCGAATGCAGCTATGCCTACCATTACCAAACTTTGGAATGGTCCACCTTGGGTGATGGGCACTTCGATCATCCGCATTCACTTCATCCCGAATACTTCCCTGGTGTGCAGGAAATGAATAATGGCAGCACTACGCTGCAATTGAACGTCGACGGCGTCTTCTATCCATTGCAGCTCGTTTTGACCGACGAAATAAGCTTGGGAGATGCCATTGCCGGCGATGATTTTATCGACCCGGAAGAGACTGTCTTCAGTCATTATTCGGTAGAAGCACAGGATGGAATTACTTACTTCTGGCAGTTGGAGCCCGAAGAGGCGGGTCACCTCTTCGCACATGGCCATGAGGCCGACGTTGTTTGGAGCTTCGACCCCAGCATCACCGAGGCCACCTTGACCGTCACCGCCGACGCTAGTTGCAGCCAAATGCTCAGCAAGACCATCAAAGTTGACGTTCTCGGCGCTGAGGAACGAATCGCGGTGCCTTTCAGCCTCTTCCCCAATCCTACCGACGGAAAAATTTACCTTCGTTTCGAAGAGGCAGAGCAAGGAAAAGTTTTCGTGGAGGTATTCAACCTGTTGGGAGAAAAGATGATCACGAAGAATATCCATCCTTTGCCTAACTGCGAAGCCGTCAGTCTTGACCTGAACCGACTCGCTCCAGGGCTCTACATTATCAAGTTAAACACCGAAAGGGGAAGCTTCAGCGAGAAAGTGATTCTAAGGTGATTGTTAATGCCTACGCTTCGTGTTGTCGCGAGGATAATTACATGATAATCAGCCGTTATTCGCCAATAAGTAGCTGTGGATGAGAATCACCTCATCACCGCAATCCGTTTAACCTTTTCCCCTTGCTCGGTTACAATGCGAAGCAGATAAAGTCCGGGGACGGCATCGCGCAAGTCAATCAGCGTCGGATGGCCATCGGATTGGATGCTCAAAACGCACTGCCCCAATGGATTGTAAACCGAAATTTGGCTCATGGACTCAGCCTCAACCGTTACGAAGTCTTTGGTAGGATTGGGGTAGATGTTCACTTGAGACAACTCCTCGGTCAAACCTGTTGGCGAATAATAGATATGCAATTCGAAAACATTGGCTTCATACTTGCGGTTGGCAGGCGCCGAAGTGCAGTCCATGTCGCCGTAATAGGCATAGAGACGATAGTAATAGTCGCCTTCTTCACTCACGGAATTGTCGATATAAGTAACCGCCGTTGTGCCCAACAGCTTAATGCGGTGGTATTCGCCATCTCCTTCTTTCCTGAAGAGGTAATAGCCCGAAAGTCCATCGTTGGGCAACGGGGTCTCCCATTTCAGTTTGACTTTGTAGCTGGAAGTCAGCTCGAAATCCAGATTGCGGGGCGGATAGCAAGGCCCGGACGAAGCACAAGACTCGTTGGAAAACTCGCCGTTTTCGCCGCCTTCGCAGAGCACCGTCACGCGATAGCAATACCCGCCCAAACCGACATTCTCGTCCAAGAAAGTATTGCCCTCCTGAATGAGACGATACAACAAACCGTCGCGATAAAGGTTGTAGCCATAACCTTGATTCTCAACGGCATCCCATGTGAGCAGGATGCCTTCGTCTGTTGTTTCGGCAACCAAATTCTCAGGTGTTCCGCATGAAAGGTCGCCACCGCAGGTGTTGTTGGTCACGAAGAAAATGCCCGGAGTAAGGTCGTCGGATGAGCCGGAAAAGGTATAGACAACGTTGCCTTGGCTGTCTTTGATGGTGAAACCCATGGAGCTGACCGTTCCATTGGGGGCTGTCCAGCCGAAACTCACTTGTCCCAAAGGAAGCTCAGGTTCAACCAACGAAGGTACAGAAGAATCGATGGAGCAGCGGGTTAATTCGTGGCTCGTGGCATTATAGACACTAATATAGCCGTTTCGCCAGCCTTGGAAAAAGGTGGAAGTCATGATAATCTGCCAATTGCAGGAAGGACCGACAGAGACTTGGGTCTTGTTGGCGTGTTTGCCATGACGACCGCCAGCAACAACATATACCGCATAATGATAAACATCGTAGCGCGGCACATCGGTATCCTCAATTTCAATGGTCTGTCCAGGTGCGACGTTGGTCAATGTCTGAATGATTTCATTGTCGCGCAGTACGATAACTTCTTCAATAGATGTTAATTGTGTTCTGCCAAGGGTTGTGGTGGGATTCGTCCAACTCAGGTGCGTTTTAAGGTCGGTGTCAGAAACGGGAACGACGGTAAAATTGTCTGGCGCCATCGGCGTTTCATTGTAGATGTGAGCTGGCACAAAGTTGAACATGGCGTCGGCAGGATGCGTGTAGGGCGCATCATCGATGAGGTACCAGCCGTCGGAGCTGCCGCCCCAGCCCAAGTTGAAGTGGAACATGTCGAAGTCGTTGTAGCCGTCACAAACGAAAGCGTGGCAACCATCGTCCTCGCAACCGCCGTAATACATTGGCCAGCCCATGTCGAATTGCTCGCGCACCATGATTTTCCAGGTTTCTGTCTCGAAATCATTGCGCGAAAGCTGCACGATGGTATCGCAATAGTCAAAATAAGTGTGCATGGCATTAGGGATGGGAGCAGAGGCACCACCACTGCCATCGGGGCCATAGCCCATGTCGATGGTCACACCACAGTGGAAACACAAAGTGCCCGTGGCGAGTTTTTCCTCCTCAGACGAATTGTTGTTCAACACGTTAGGCATGTTGTCCCAATCGTAATTCGTGCCTCCAAAATCAGCACAAATCTCGCCATATTCCTCATGGTTGTAACAATGGCTGTCCAAGCCTTTGGCGGGATAAGCCCAGAAACGCATCAGCTGCGACATGGCAGTGGCGAGGCAACCCACAATAGCATGGCCGCCCGAGCCTGCTGGGTCTTCGGGACAGCAGCAGTTATACGGATAGTCCTGATTCCATTTGGTCTGGCAGAAATAGCCCGTACTGCGACCACCGTTGCGAGAGATGAGTCGCCCGTGTGTGAGTACGGAACCCCACTCCGCAGCTACATCTGGAGAGGCCTCGGCCTGACCCAACTGCAATACACACTCGGCGACACCATCCAAATAATAGGCCAACGCAGGCGGAATATTGGAAACATCGAACGATGACTCTTCAGAATAGCCGATAACGGGACGGTGCGCGTCATTGCCTGCGATGATGACAAAACCGTTTTCGCCTACGTTGAAAACGTAAAACGCCTCATATTGAGCTGTATAAACCAATTCGGGTGTAGAGCGTTCATCAGCGAATTGTACCATGGCAAACTTCTGTGCCGCCGTTTGTGCCACATTGGCTTCAATCGGGCGGGCTTGCAAAGTCATCATGCCGCCAAGCAGCAGGGACAGAATCAGGGTAATCTTTTTCATAATAGTACATTTGATATTTGCCTGCAAATGTAGTAATTTTTCGCTTAAATCGTCAAATCCGCAGTTTTCATCCCGACGACCTGTATCAAGTCCTGTGGATTGAGCTTGAACTGCAAGCCGCGCACACCCGCACTAACATAAATGTAGTCGAATAACTCGCAGGTCTCGTGGATGAAAGTCGGGAAAAGCTTCTTCATGCCCACGGGCGAGCAGCCGCCACGGATGTAGCCTGTCAGGGGCAGCAGCTCCTTCATCGGGATGAGGTCGCAGCTTTTATTGCCCGTGGCCTTGGCGGTTTTCTTCAGGTCAAGCTCGTCATTGCCCGGAATGACGCAGACGAAATACCCGATTTTGTCGCCTTTCAGCACCAAAGTCTTGAACACCTGGTCAATGTCCTCGCCGAGCTGGTCGGCAATGTGCTGCGCCCCGAGGTCGTTTTCGTCCACCTCATAGGGAATTAGTTCATAGGCCACTTTCTTTTGGTCAAGGATGCGGCAAGCGTTGGTTTTATTGAGTTTTTCTTTCGGCATTGCAGTGGCTTTAATTGGATTCTTCTCCGGAGAGAGGTTTTTGGATTGCAAAAGTAGTGATAATTGTCGAATTGCTATGAAGGTTGTTGTTTTTTCCATGTGTTAGCAAAAATAAACGATGTATTTTTTAATTACTTCGCTTTTTTTTCGCAACTTTGCAGCGAAAATGGTCTTTAGCCAAACCAATCTTTGAATTTTAAATCTTTAAATCTTACAATAACAAACTTAAATAACAAATATGAAAAGAGACGAAAAAATCTTCGATCTGATTCGCCAAGAAAAAGAGCGTCAGATGCACGGAATCGAACTCATCGCTTCGGAAAACTTTGTCAGTGAGCAAGTTCTGGAGGCCATGGGTTCTGTCATGACCAACAAATACGCCGAGGGTTATCCTGGCAAGCGTTACTACGGCGGCTGCCAAATCGTCGACCAGAGCGAGCAAATCGCCATCGACCGCGCCTGCCAACTGTTCAACGCCACCTTCGCCAACGTGCAGCCCCACTCGGGCGCACAGGCCAACATGGCTGTGATGCAAGCTTTGCTTGAACCCGGCGACACCTTCATGGGTCTCGACCTCTCGCACGGTGGTCACCTCTCACACGGCAGCCCGGTCAACGCTTCGGGTATGCTCTACAAGCCCGTCGCTTACCATGTGGCTAAGGAAACTGGCCGCGTCGACTACGACGAGATGGAGAAGATTGCCCTCGAGTGCAAGCCGAAACTTATCATCGCTGGTGCTTCTGCCTACAGCCGTGACTGGGACTACAAGCGCATGCGTGCCATCGCCGACCAAGTGGGTGCCGTCCTCATGGCCGACGTCAGCCACCCCGCTGGCCTCATCGCCAAGGGCCTGCTGAACGACCCGCTGGAGTACTGCCACATCATCACCACCACGACCCACAAGACCCTCCGTGGTCCCCGTGGCGGCATGATCCTCATCCGTCATGACTTCGAAGACCCGCGTGGCCGCAAGACCCCGAAGGGCGAAGTGAAGATGATGTCCGCTTTGATCAACAGCGCCGTGTTCCCGGGCATCCAAGGCGGTCCGCTGGAGCATGTCATCGCTTCCAAGGCTGTTGCTTTTGGCGAGGCTCTGACTGACGATTACAAGGAGTACATCATGCAGGTGCGCAAGAACGCCAGCGTCATGGCTCAAGCCTTTGTCGACAAGGGTTATCAAGTCATTAGCGGTGGCACCGACAACCACTCCATGCTTATCGACCTCCGTGGCAAGTTCCCGGAGATCACTGGTAAGATGGTGGAGAACACCCTCGTCCTTGCCGACATCACCGTCAACAAGAACATGGTGCCCTTCGACAGCCGTTCGCCGTTCTTGACCTCGGGTTTGCGTGTCGGTACGCCCGCCATCACCACTCGTGGCCTGAAGGAAGACAAGATGCCGCTCATCGTTGACATGATTGACGACGTCATCGGGGCCATCGACCCAGCTACCAAGACAGCTCCCGATGCAAAGATTGCTGCCGTCCGCGCTGAAGTCAACAAGATAATGAAGGATTATCCGCTCTTCGCTTGGTAATCCAAACACTCCTTAATTAATAAAGGTCGCTCCAATCGGGGCGACCTTTAATTGTTTTTCCGGTTCGGAATCAAATGGGGAAGTACACGCCGATGCTATAAAGTAGCATGACAGGCACATTTGCAGTGTTTGAGTTAAGCGCAGGACCTTTCCCAACTCTTGCCCCGACACCGATTTGAAACTGAAATACCTTGCGCGCTCTGAAAGTGTAGACAGGGCCAACTATCGCTTGTGAAAAACTACTGCCGATGCCTTGGTGCCAATACAACAATGAAACCATAGAACTGTTGATGTATGGCTTGAAATGGTAATTGATGCCCGCACCAAAGCTGATGTATCCTCCTCCAACTTGAGCACTGAAATGCTTGCTGAACATGTACTCAAAGTCGGCACCAACAATTCCACCGCCGCCTTGAAGAAAACCTGCGGAGATGGACATTTTCTTTTCGCTGGGAACACGTTGCGCAACCAACTGAACGGAGCATAAAGCTAAAAGCGCAATCAATAAATACTTTCTTACTTTCATCATTGGCATATTTTCAAAAGTGGATTAATCTCTTTTTCCGTCCAATGTGTCCACAATGCACTCAACCAGATTGTAAGCCCCATCGTAAACGTCTTTCAGTGTGGCGTTGAGCATATAGGCGGGTGTGGTGAACACCAGCTCGGCGTTGTCGGCGCACACATCGCCGTGCTCGGTCTGTACATGCTGCGCACCCATCTTGCGGATGTTGTCGGCATCGGGTGTGCCTTCGTTGCCCAAGGTGACGCACACGTCGGGAATCAGCTTGGCAAACATCACTGGCGCGATGCACATGCCGCCAATGGGTTTCTTGGCCGCGTGCATCTCAAGAATGGCGCGTGCCACGTCGGGCTGCACTTCCATCTCGGCACCTTTGTAGGCATAATTGCACAAGTTTTTGGCCACACCGTAGCCGCCGCTAAAGAGCAGGGCGTCGAAGTCTTCGGCCTTGAATTCCTCAACGGGACGGACATCGCTGCGGGCCAAACGCGCGGCTTCGGTCAGGATGTTGCGCTTTTCTTTCGTTTGTTGTTCGGTCAGGTGGTCAATGACTTCGGTTTGCGGACGATTGGGCGCAAAACATTGGTATTCACAATGATGCTGCTCAATGGAGAGCAAAAGGGTGATGGCTTCGTTGATTTCGCTGCCGTCCTTGCGACCGCAGCCGGCCAATATTACTGCAAATTTCTTCATGATGTTATTGGTTTTAATGAGCGACAAAAATAGGAATTATTTTGTTGATACGGAAGCCCCGTCCCATCTTTCCACTTCTGCCAAGGCCGCCACAAAATAGGTGCGCCCGTTGGATTCACAAAGGCATTTGTATCGGGTGCGCTGTTTCTCGCCTTTTTGGAAGACGAGGCCGTTTTTAAACGTAAAACGCGTGCCTTCGGGCAGGCTTTCCACTGTGACGAGGTTTTCAGCGTTTTTGTCGTATTTGTGCAGCACTCTTTGCAGTTTGAGGTCGGCGGTGCTGCTGGCCTTGATGTGCTGCAGATGGTGTTGAAGCGCATCCAGGACATCTTGCGGGAAGATGGTTCCGTGCATGAAAGGCAACAACAACGCGATGAATTGTTTTTGCCATTCTGGGCCGTGAGGTTGTATGCGGGACAATCTATATTGTTGATATACATCGTAATGTGCCACTTCATGGACATAGGTAATGAGCATCTGATAAGGGTTCAAATCAAGGTTGAGCGTGATGGTGCAGATGCCGTTTTTGCCTCGTGGCGGACGAAAATCTCCCAACTTTGACGAGCGCGGATGCTTGAAATACAGCTTAAAGCGACGCTGGCTGTATATCTCGCCAACCGTCGCCACCGCAGTTTCGGGGAAAAAGCGCTTCAGCAGTTCGAGTTCCTCAGGCTTCATCGTGTAACAAAATGGTGTTTTCAGGGTTCCCCTCGGGAGCATAGCTCCACTTCGTGCAGGTGTTGCAATGTCGTGGCGTGCGACGGCGACCTGGGACATCTTTGGTCTTGCACGAAGAAACCGTCAAAACGAGACTTAATAAAAACAATATCAGTAGTTTATTCTTCATCTTGACAACCAATTTGCAGGATTTTGTCTGACTTGTTCCTTCAGTAACTCAAAGTGCAGTTCTGTCTTGTTTTCTGTCTTGCTGGTATGCACCTTACCGATGTTTTGTTTGGTCTTCACCTTGTCGCCGCGTTTTACTGTGACGTTTTCAAGATTGGAATATACTGTGAAATACTCGCCATGACGAATGATGACCACCGTATTGCTGCCTGTCAGTTTGGTGACGCTGGTCACCTCGCCGTTGAAAACAGCGCGAGCTTGTGCACCTGAGGTGGTAGCGATGTCAATGCCGTTATTGGTTACTGTCACCTTGTCGGATACTACGGAGGCGTGTTTGCCGTAAGACGACGAAATCACACCGCGTTCCACGGGCCAAGGCAGTTTGCCCTTGTTTGCCACGAAGGTCGATGACAGCGTTTTCTCAGCAGGAGTCAAAGCCATGCCTTTCTCCGACTTTGGGGTCGGAGTGGGCGTTGTCGTGGTGGTTTTACCTTTGCTCTTGCCCTTATTGGCGGCGGCTTTCTTCTCGGCTTCCTTTCGTTTGCGTTCGGCTTCCTCATTGGCCTTGCGGATCTCCTCCGCGATGATATCGTCGATGGCCTTTTGCAGTTTCTTGGCCTGCTGTTGCTTGTTCTTAATGTCTTGTTGGATACTGCCTTCCTGTTTCTTAAGGTTGGCCACCTGTTGATTCAGCTCATCTTTTTCTTTTTGCAGTTCGGCCTGCTGTACGCGTTCGTCGGCCAGTAGGGCAGCTTGCTCCTCTCGGGCTTTTTGGCTGGCTTCTACCTCGTCAGTGATGCGACGCTCGGTGCTGGCAATTTGGTCCATTTTGATTTTACGGGAGTCATTGAACTGGCGGATGTAGCGCAAACGGCTGAAGGCCTGGTTGAAGTCCTTCGAGGCGAAAACGAACCCCAAACGGTCATAGTGGCTGCGGTTTTTGTTGGCGAAAACAATCATTTTGGCATATTCCTTTTGCAGTCCAGCGAGATCGGAATTGAGGCTCTTGATGTTGTTTTGACCAGTGTTGATTTCTTCATCCAGGACGGCAATTTCCTCGTTATAAGCCTTGATGAGCTTTTCACGCTGCTTGATTTTCTTATCCAACAAAGAGACTTCGTTGAGGGTCATCTCTTTGTCCTTGGTGGTCTTTTTCAACAGTTGGTTGGCGGTTGAAATCTCTTTCTGCAACGAGGTGATTTCACTCTGCAACTGCTTCTTCGACTTGCCTTTGGTCTTTTGGCAAAAAGTAGGGTTGGTGATAGCTAACAACAAAACCAATATGATAGGTAGTCTCTTCATAAATCACTTCTGTTTTATCCTTATACGCTCCATTTTGTCGGTGATTTTCAGCGGAAACGTGGTTTTTTCGTTCAATTTGATGTTTTTGTATCGTATTTTGGCTGAATAGTCACCAAAGGCATGGCTTTTTAGTTGTACTGTTTGGTTTTCAACGGGAGAAAAGCCTTCATTATTGTCGAAGAGCAAAGATTGTGCCCACGGTAGACCGAGGGGTAATCCGAGTTGAAGGGAGAGACTGTCCAAAGGCTCGGCCAAATAGGTCTTTTCCAACCGGTTGATGATCCATACCGAGTCGGTGCTGACCTTGGCGCGAACGACTTCTACACCCATGGTGGCGGTCACGCTGAGCCACAAAAGACTGTCACGGCGCATCCTGACTTGTCCTGACAAATCATCGTATGTCAATCCGTCACCTTCGGCTTGAATATCCATATTAGCGGTTAACCATTCGAAGGCTTGGGGCTGAGGTGGTTGTACGGTTTTCTTCCGCGAGGCGCAGGAAGTGGTACCCATAATTAAAATCAATGCTATGCCCCAATGGAATCTCATCAGTTCTTCAGTTTAAGCTGAATAGCGTTGTAATGGTTTTGGTAAACCTCGTCAGGCTCTTTCAGCAGTTTCAGAGCCTTGCTCATGTGCTTTTCGGCTTCTTTGTAGTCGCCTTTCATGTAGAGCACCCAGGCGTGGGTATCGAGATAGGTTGCATTGTTGGGTTCGGCGGTGATAGCCTTTGTCGACATTTCCAAAGCCTTGTCCAAGTCTTGGTTTTTCACGGCGAGGTAATAGGCGTAGTTGTTGAGTACCAAAGTGTTGTCTGGGTCGTTGCGCAGGGTGCGCTCGTAGGCTTCAAAGGCTTTCTGTTCCTCGCCTTGTTCGTGGTAGAGATCGCCCAAAAAAGCGTCGAAGTTGGCCATTTGGATCTTGTCGGTGGTGTATCTTCGCCCTTTTTCCAAAAAGGTGATGGCCTCATCGTTGATTTTCAGGACGGCACTTGCCACGCCTGCATACCAATAGAAAACAGGTTGCATGGGGTAGTATTTCAGCGCTTTGATGGCGTGGTCGCGCACGGCTTCGTTCTCATTCAGCCGCGACTCGCTGATGATGAGGTTTTGCCATGAAAGGAAATCGGTGCTGTCGATGGCCAACGATTTCTGATACATCTCTTTCGACTTCGGGGCGTTTTCTTTCACAAGGTAATAGGAGCCAAGGATAAGGTAAGCGATTTTGTCGTCGGGATGGGTCTCAAGGAAAGCCTCTCCGCATTGCCTGGCCTGCTCATCGACATCGTTGGAGTCTTGGTTTTTGTTCATCCAATAGTCGTAGATACTGGCTTTGGTGTTGAGGTCGAGGTTCTTGTTTCGGATGGCCGAGATCAGCTCGTTGAAAGCTTTTTCCGAGTCACCAGTTTTGTCGTAAAACTCAAGCAAAGAGATACTTACGTATGGGTCTTCAGGGCTGATTTCTTTGATCTTCTCGTATAGGCGCAATGTGTCCTTGTCCTTGCCGTTTTCGGCGTAAATTTGCGCCAACATGCTGTAATAGCGTGTGTTTTCAGGATTTTGCTCAATGAGTTTTTCCAACTCGGCAATCAGCTTTTTCGTGTCGCCTTTTTGTTTCAGGATGCTGAGACGCTGTTCGGTAAAGAAGTCGTTCTGTCCGATTTGCTTCTCCAGCACTTCCATCTTGGATAGAGCTTTGTCGTATTGCTCCATAACCAAATATGCGTCAATGAGTTCGCTGAGCATTTCGGGGTCATCGGGATACTTTTTCGTTAGGTTTTCATAAAGCTCAATGTAGTCATCGTATTGTTCCAAGTTGCGGTAAAACTGACCTAGACGCATTTGGTACCATTTGTTCTCAGGGTCGAGGTTGGCAGCCTGCTGAATCATGCGGAAGGCCTCTTCGAAGCGACCCGCGTTATAATATTGCTCGCTCAATTCAAACATTGAGGCGGCATCGTCGGGCATGTAGCGCAAGGCCTGCTCGAAGTTGCGGATAGCACCGTCGGTGTCCTCGCGGTACTTGCTTTGAAGGCCGTTCGAGAAATAGGTGGCGTTCTTGCGCTTGTCGGGCTTGTCTTGGAATTCTGACTCGACCTGCTGGGCAAAAACCCCTATTGCAAAACCGCTCAAAAGAAGGAAAAATAGTGCTTTTTTCATTGGTTCTCAGTTTTTTCCGGTATGACCAAAGCCGCCAGCACCGCGTTCGGTTTCAGACAAGGCTTCCACTTGTACCACTTCGGCCTGCTCGCATTTGGCGAAAACCATCTGTGCGATACGGTCGCCGCTGTTGATGAAGAAAGGCTTGTCGGACAGGTTAATAAGGATGACACAAATCTGCCCGCGATAGTCCGCGTCAATGGTGCCGGGCGAGTTGAGGACGGTAATGCCGCTCTTGAGGGCCAGACCGCTGCGCGGGCGCACCTGACCTTCGTAGCCTTCGGGAATTTCCATGTAAAGTCCCGTGGGCACAAGACCGCGTTGCATAGGTTCAAGGGTGACGGGGCCTTCGGGCAGAAAGGCGCGCAAGTCCATGCCGGCGGAGGATTTCGTCTCGTAGGCAGGCAATGGGTTATTGGAAGTGTTGACGATGTTTAGTTGCATAATTATTTCTTTTTCAATATTTTACTATTTACAATGTTTATCACTCCTTTCACCAAATCCTTTTCCATCCAACAGATGAAGGCGAAGAAAACGAGTAATAAGCCCGTGTTGACGACCAAAGTCCAAACGATGCTGTCGATGAGGATGTATTTCTGCACGAAGAACAAAGCCACGGCAAGGGCGAAATAAAGGAAGGCGGATTTCAAATCGTAGGGGATAGGGGCTTTCTTCTGCCCGACGAAATACGACAAAACCATGCAGGTGCCATAGCCCGCAAAACCGCCCCAAGCGCAGGCCATGTAACCGTATTTCGGCACAAAAATGAAGTTGATGGCGAGCAGCACCGCGCAACCGATGGCCGAAAAAATGGCGCCCCACCAGGTCTCGTCGATGAGCTTGTACCAGAAGGAGAGGTTGAAGTAAATGCCCATGAAAATCTCAGCCATCATCACTATGGGCACCACGCGCAGGCCTTCCCAATAGTCGGATTTGATGATATGCCGCAGAATGGGCATGTACATCACCACGGCGAGGAAAGCCAGCAACGTAAAGATAATGAAGTATTTCATTACTTTGGCTTGGGTTTCCTTGTCGGCAGTGTCGCGCTTGCCCCCGAATACGAAAGGCTCGTAGGCGTAGCGGAAGGCCTGCGTGATCATCGCCATAATCATGGCTATCTTCACGCAAGCACCGTAAATGCCCAACTGCACTTCTCCTTCCTTGCCGGGAACGATGAAACGGTAGCAAATCTTGTCGGCAACTTGGTTGAGGATGCCGGCCAAGCCCAACAGCAGTAGTGGCCATGTATAGCTCAGCATTTGTCTTAGCAAATCGCGGTCGAGGCCGAAGCGCAGTTTCTTGATTTCTGGGATGAAACCAAGCGTTATCAAACCCGTGCAAATGAGATTGACGATGAAGATATAACCGACTTGGTAACTGTTTTCATACCAACCCATTAAGGCTGGATGGCTTTCTTTCAGTCCGGGTGCGACCAAGAAAATGAACAGGTTCAGACCGATGTTGAGGAAGATGAACAGCAGTTTCAGCGCGGCAAACTTGATGGCTTTGTTTTCATACCGCAGGCGGGCAAACAGAATGGCCTGAAAAGCATCCAAAGCCACGATAATCGCCATGATTTCCACAAATTCTGGATGCGTGACATAGTGCAAGGCGTTGGAAATCGGTCTTAAAAAGATGCTGACCAAAGCCACAAAAGCCAAACTCACCAAACCAACGGCCAAACCTGAAGTGGAAAAGGCTTTGTCGGGATTGACACCCTCCTTGTTGGAAAAGCGGAAGAAGGTGGTCTCCATGCCGAAAGTGAGTATGACGAGGAGCAAGGCGGTGTAGGCGTACAGGTTCGTAACGATGCCATAACCACCTGATTCAGCAGCGATTTTGTAGGTATAAAGCGGAACAAGCAGGTAGTTCAAGAATCTGCCGATGATGCTGCTCAGTCCGTAAATGGCGGTCTGTTTCGCCAAGGAACCTAATCTGTTTTCTGACATCTCGTTTTCTTTTTCAAACGCAAAATTAGGATTTATATTTGAAAAGGCCTTGAAAAAGTTGGAAATCGTGCCAAATCCGGAAAAAGCCTTACCTTTGCAGTCTAATTAAAAAGGATATGGAAGAAGAAAACATCCCGCGCACCGAATTGGACGAGCTGGGCGAATTTGGCCTTATCGACCAAATCACCGCTGATTTCCCCTTACGCAACACCTCATCGCTGAAAGGCGTCGGTGACGATGCCGCCGTCATCAACCATGAGGGTTACCGCACGCTCGTCTCGGTGGATATGCTTATAGAAGGCATTCATTTCGACATGACCTACTGCCCTTTGAAGCACCTTGGCTATAAGGCTGCCGTGAGCAATTTTTCGGACATCTACGCCATGAACGGCACCCCGACGCAGATTGTGGTCGGACTGGGCGTGTCGAACCGTTTCTCGGTGGAGGCTTTGGACGAGCTGTATGCTGGCATCCGTTTGGCTTGCGAGCGTTACCATGTCGATATGGTGGGCGGCGACACCACGAGCAGCAAGACGGGTCTCGTTATCTCCATCACGGTCATTGGTATGGCCAAAGAGGAGGACATTGTCTATCGTAGCGGTGCCAAGAAGAACGACCTGCTTTGCGTTTCGGGTGACTTGGGTGGAGCCTACATTGGCCTGCTCATCCTTGAGCGTGAGAAGGTGGAATTTCTTTCCAATCCGAACATGCAGCCCCAATTGAAGGGCATGGAATATGTGCTGGAACGCCAACTGAAACCCGAAGCCCGCAAGGACATTGTGGAGCAACTTAAGACCTTGGGCATCAAACCCACTTCGATGATTGACATTTCCGACGGTTTGGCCTCTGAGATTCTGCATCTCTGCAAGGAATCGGGCGTGGGCTGCCAACTTTACGAGGAAAAGATTCCGATTGACCCCTCGACCGACAAACTGGCCAAGGAATTCCAAATCGTGCCTTCGGTGGCAGCCTTGAGTGGGGGAGAGGACTACGAACTGCTCTTCACCATCGACCAGAAGGACTACGAAAAGATACAGACCCTTTCGACAGACGTGACCGTCATTGGCTACATGACCGACGACAAGGGCGTGGCCGAGATGATTACGCCCGACAAACATGTCATCCCGATTAAGGCGCAGGGCTGGGACCATATGAAGAAGCATGAGTGACCTGCCTGAAATAGTGAAACAAAAGCTCGCCGCGCTGCCCAACAAGCCAGGCGTGTACCGCTATTTCGACAAGAAGGGCGAACTGATTTATGTCGGCAAGGCCAAGAACTTGAAACGCCGTGTCAGCAGTTATTTCAGCAAGGAGCAGTTCGGCAAGACACGCGTCCTCGTTAGCAAAATTGCCGATCTCGAATACAGCATCGTCGATTCAGAGTCAGAGGCGCTGCTGCTTGAGAACACCATGATCAAGCAGTATAAGCCGCGCTACAACATCATGCTCAAGGACGACAAGACTTATCCTTGGATTTGCATCAAGAAGGAGGCCTTTCCGCGCGTTTTCTTGACGAGAAGAAAGGTCAACGACGGCTCGGAATATTTCGGCCCTTATCCTTCGGTGCGCACGGCGCATATCCTCTTGGACTTGCTCGGTCAAGCCTACAAAATCCGCTCATGCCGCACACCGATGACGGAAATTGGAGTGGAGAAAAAAAAGTACAAAGTCTGCCTTGACTATCACATCCATAAGTGCAACGGTCCATGTGAGGGCCTGATTTCCAAGGACGACTATAACGTCATGATCGCCGAAATCCGAGAAATCATCAAGGGCAATATCCAAGTGGTGCTTCGTGCGCTGAAAGCACAGATGATGGACCATGCCTCGCGGATGGAGTTTGAGGAGGCACAGGAAATCAAGGTGAAATACGACCTGTTGGAGAATTACCGCAGTCGCTCGACGGTGGTCAGCCAGTCGATTCACGATGTAGAGGTTTTCTCTTTTGTGGACGATGGCGAAGCGTTCTACGTCAATTACATGAAGGTCAAGGAGGGCGCGGTGGTGCAGAGCCATTCCTTCGAGATGAAGCGGCGGTTGGAAGAAACGCCGGAGGAACTGCTGCTTTTGGCTGTCACCGACTTGCGACAACAGCTTGGCGACCATGCTCCTGAAATCATCGTCCCGATGAAGTTAGATTACATCCTCGACAATGTCGAGGTGACTGTCCCGCAGCGCGGCGACAAGCTGAAACTCTTGGACCTTTCACGCCGAAATGCGGTGCAATACAAAATTGATTTGGAGAAACAACGCTCTTTGGTCGACCCGGAAAGGCACCAAAAGCGGGTGCTGAACCAATTGAAAGAAGCTTTGCAACTCGATGAAATTCCTGAAGTTATAGAATGTTTCGATAACTCCAACTTCCAAGGTGACTATGCCGTGGCGGGCATGGTGCAGTTCGTGAACGCCAAGCCCAACAAAGCGGGCTACCGCCATTTTAACATCAAGACGGTGGAAGGCCCCGACGACTATGCCTCGATGAAGGAAGTGGTGCGCCGACGCTATTTAAGGCTGATTGAGGAAAACAAACCTTTTCCCAACCTCATCATCACCGACGGCGGCAAAGGACAGATGGAGGTGGTACGTCAGGTCATTGAAGATGAACTGCATATCAATATTCCCATTGCAGGTTTGGCCAAGGATGACCACCACCGCACTAACGAACTCTTGTTTGGTTTTCCACCGCGTGTGGTGGGCTTGAAGCCCAATTCAGAGGTGTTTCGCTTGTTGGCGCACATCCAGGACGAGGTGCACCGCTTCGCCATTACCTTCCACCGCAAGAAGTTCGAGAAGGGATTCCTGCACTCCGAGTTGGCCGACATCAAAGGGGTGGGGAAGAAGACCGCCGAGAAGCTGCTGCTCGAACTGAAATCCGTCAAAAACATCAAGGAGGCATCGTTGGAGCAGCTTTCTGGAATCATCGGCCCGGCTAAGGCGGAAATCGTTTATGCGCACTTTCATTCATTGTAAAGACGCAATGCATGGCGTCTCCAAACAAATACAAAAAAAGCCAGCATGATGCTGGCTTTTGGCTTTTCTTGAAAACGCTTTTCCGTCTTATTGCAGTCTAAAGTTGACGGGCAAATTGTAGGACACACGCACAGGTTTACCACGCTGTTTGCCAGGTTTCCATTTCGGCATGGATTTGACCACACGCATGGCTTCCTCGTCGCAGCCGCCGCCAATGCCACGAAGCACTTTCACATTGGAAACGCTACCATCAGGCTCAACGACGAAGCTGATGAACACACGACCCTGGATGCCGCTCTCACGGGCAATCTGAGGATACTTGATGTTCTTGGCGATGTATTCCAACATCTTTTGGTCACCGCCAGGGAACGAAGGCATCTCTTCCACAATTTGGAAAATCTCTTGTTCGACCACTTCCTCTTCTTCGATTTCAGGGGCGACGTACTCTTCAATCACCTCGGTTTGGTCAACTTCGGCATTGATTTCGATGTCTTCCACCTCAACGTCGTCTTGCACGATTTCCAATTGAGTGGTCTGCTTTGGAACTTCCACGGGTTGCGGCTTCTGTTCCTCTTGCTTGGTGATTTCGACCAATTCCTCTTCCACCACTTCTGCAGTACGCAGGAGACTGGGGTCGATTTCGCGCTTGTCGTAGCTCTTGTGCTCAAAGGCCAACCAAGCAATCGCTAAGCTGATGATAAGGCCTATCTGAGTGAACATCAACTTCTTGTTCTCAAGATTGGCTTTTGGTGATTTTTTCTCTTCCATGATATTTGTCTTTTAAATTGTTTGCTTTGTATCTTCGATTTGGCGCTTAACAAATCACGTTGCGAAAGTAGTAATTATTTGAATACAAAACGCGCTCAGTGCGAAATTTATTTTTTGTTCTTGAAAAAAAGATAAAAAACGAGTATTCCGATGAGTGTTCCAATCATGTCGGCAATGAAATCGAACTTGTCGCCAATGCGTGAAGGGACGATGAATTCTTGCATAAGTTCCGTCAGTCCGCCATAGCAAATGCTGATGATGGTGGTGAGAAGCAAAGCTTTCCTCCGATAGGTTTTCCCATTGGAGATGAATTGTTTGCGATAGCCCCAAATGCAAAGAAAAGCGAAGCTGGCATACATAAGGATATGCACCACCTTGTCGAAGCCGATGGGGGGCTTGACCCGTGGAAAAACAGAACCCGGGATTCCTGTCAGGATGAGGATTACTATTCCGCACAGGATTCCCGGGAAGCTATTTCTTGTCAGCTTTTCCAAAATTCAGGCATTAACCGATTTTGGCTTCGTAGGCGGCAGCGTCCATGAGGCTGTCGACTTCGGCTGGGTCGTTCACTTTGATTTTGATGATCCATGCTTCGCCGTAGGGGTCGGAGTTGACGAGCTTGGCGTTCTCCTCATCAGCAAGGGCCTCGTTGACTTCGAGGATCTCGCCTGCAACGGGCATAAGCAGCTCAGCGGTGGTCTTCACGGCTTCGATGGCGCCGAATTCCTCTTGTGCGTCAAGAGTTTCGCCCACGATGTCGGGGTCGACGTCGACGAAAGTGATGTCGCCGAGTTCGTGTTGTGCATAATCAGTGATGCCGACATAGGCTTCCTTACCTTCAAGGCGGATCCATTCGTCGTCGTTGGTGTACTTCAGGTTGGTTGGAATGTTCATTTCTAATATGTTTTAATTAAGGTTAAAATTCGTGCCGCGAAATTACATATTTTAATGGATGCTTTCACATTTTCATGAAAATTTTATTGAGCGAGATTGAATCGGATGGTGATGCCGGCGAAGGTGGATGTGGTTTTGAATGTGGTTGACACAAACGGGTCACTCAGGTCGTATTTGAAGAAGGCTTGTGCGCTCAGCCGCTGGCTGAAGGTATAGTCGGCGGTGAAGTAGATGTTGAACTTGTTTTGTCCAGCCGACACTTGGTTGTTGTTCTCGTCGATGCGGCGGAGCACAGTTTTGTCATGCTTGAAGCCTAAGTCAACTTTCAGGATGAGGTCGTTCTTAATGGTCTTGCTGGCACCGCCAATAATCGATTTTACGGAGAAGCTAAGGTCTTTGATGCGGTAGCCCGCACCGATCACGATCTCGTTTCCGTTGACCTCGGTCAGTTGGTTGTTGGAGAAACTCATCGTCAAGTTGCGTGATTTCTTGTATTGTACGTTGGCGGTGAGCGAGTTCTGGAAGCTGAGGTCTATACCGATCAAGGGCATATATTGCTCGCTGAGCACCATTTGAGAGATGTCGTATTTCGGGATGATGGTGTTACTGTTCTCGAAGGTCTGAATGGTGTTGTTGGGGTCGTAATAGACGTTGCTGGCCCATGAGCTGATGGCATAGCTTGACTTGTAGGAATGCGTGATGCTAATGCTCTTGAATAGTTTGGCGAGGGCGGGGAAGTTGTTGGTCAGGCCGTTATAGGTAAGGGTCCAGTTAGGTAACGGGATGCGCGGGAACGGGCTGAGGTTAATCTTTTCAGGATCCTTACCCGTGTATGCGGCGATGAAGGAGTACATCAGCACATCCGAAGAGGAGGAACCATAGCCAACCGGGAAATAATCGCCAGCGATGCTATCGTAGGCGTATTGGTTGACTTGATCGATCCACTGAGGGTTCTCTTTGGCGATACGCTCAGCGATGACTTTCCTATATTCCAAAAGGTTGTTGAACAAGGGCGAATAGGTGGAGTCGCTGGCCACAAAGGAAGTACCCCACATCAGGTAGCTCATGCTGAAACTACCATTGTTGGTAGGCGTGAAAACCTGGAAATCGTTCAATTCCTCGCTGTAACGGAAATAGTGTTGCATGTTTTCCGAAGAGGTAAGGTTTCCGGTAAAGTCGATTTTCAGTCCGTTGAAAGGCTCAGCGTTGACACGATAGGTGATGTTGGTGGTCTTGCGGTTGACGTAGGGGTCGCTCAGGATGGAGTCGGTGGTGAGCCAACGGTGTTGGTCGTCAACGTCGAGGCTGTGGGCGACGGCTTTGCTGAAGATGTCGGCATCTTCCCCAAAGGAACTGCCCAATACGAAGCCGACGCCAGGTGCCCATGTGGTGCTGTTCAGCCCAATGTATTGTGCCTTGGGCATGAAGCCAGGCAACGATTGTCCGTTGGTCATCGAATAGGTACCCGACACTTTCTTAACGAGTGTCAGCAAGCGGAGACCGTTATCAAGCACGATCTTGCCGACGTTCGTTTTGGTCTTTGTATTGGTCGAGTCAGAAACTTTCTCACCTTCTTTTTCTTTTTCATTTTCATCCTTCTTGCTCTTGCCTTTGCCGCTGTCACGGTTGTTGCTGTTGTTGTTGCGTCGTTGTGGGGTGTTGAGCTTCTTCAAGTAGTCCACCTTATTATATAGTTTGGTGAAGTCAAGGGTGGCGTTGCCTTGGATGTTGTTGGAGTTCTCGATGGTGTTACCCAAGCGTTCCTGAATGGATAGGGCCGAGGCGGTCCAGCTGTAAGTGCCTTGGTAGTTGGCACTGGCGTTGATCCAGTTGAGGATGGGAATCTTGTTGATAGGCAGGGTGTAGCTGGCGTTGAAGTTTTGCTGGAAGCGCGACATGGAGCCGAGGTGCTTTAACTCGTTTTTGATGGTGTCTTGGTATTTATTCCACGTTTCGGGATCCTTGCTCTTGTCAACGTAGCCAGCAGGCTCATAGATGTAGGCTTGAGCCTGGGCAGAATAGTCGAAGGTAAGCGCGCGGGTGAGGTCGTAGCGTACTTGGTAGTTGCGTGTCCAATCCCATTGCTTTGAGTAGGTCGGCTCAATGTTGATAAGACCGGCACTCTTGTTGCGCAACTCCCTCTCGGAGAAGTATCGATACATCTCGGTGTTGAAGGTGATGCTCTTTGGCGCGTAGAAGAAGTTGATATCCTTGAAGATTTGCATGGCGGGTTTTGAAGCCCATTTGGCTTTGGCAAAAGGTTCTACGGGCTTGGGGTTGCCAGCATAATTATAGCCTAAGCCGCCACGATAGGTTTTTATATCATAATACTTAATGTCGGTATTTTCTTGATAGGTCTCGCTGTAAGAGAAGGACAGGTTGAAGTTCTCGATGTCATAGATGTGTACCCGAGGCATGTTGCTGCGTCCGCCGAGGCCTTTGTTGGGATCTCTACCGTTGTCTTTCTTCTCTTCTTGTTTTGCACCGTCGTCTTCACCTCTTTTTTTCTTTTTGTTGGCCACGCGTTCTTTCCTGACATTCATGAAGTTGATGTTTTTGTATCGCGTGAAGTCGTGGATGGAGGACATTAAGCTGTCACGTTCTGTTTGGGTGTTAAGTGCATTGAGCGCATCGGTGAGCTTGATGTCGGGGTCGTATGGATTGTAGAGCGGGGTGGTCTTGGTCTCGCCATAGTCGACGTGCATCGGTATTTTAAGGCCGGTGTTCTCGAAGAACTTGCCCAATTCGAGGTCGGTGGAAACGGCGAAGGCCGAGTTGGCCTCAAACTCATTGCTGGTGATGTCGCTGTCCAAGGCACCGAAGCCGGCTGAGCTGTAGGATCCAGTCAAGGTCATGCGGCCAAGGTCGGCCAAAGTGGCCTCAAGGCGTCCTGTGGCAGCCATGCCTCCATTGCTACTCAATTCAGTGAGACGCAACTCGTTGACCCAAACCACGGCACTCTTTGGCTGACCGTCATCTTCACTGTTGAGGTTCTGGCGTTTCGGGTTGCGGATACCGATCATTATGGCTTCTACGTCGCTGATGCTGGGATTACCAATCACTTTGATGGTGTGGTAGTAGTCCTTGCCGTCAACATTGCCTTTTTTCGTTTTTTCAGAATAGATATAGTTGAGCCTGACGTTGCTATTGGGCTGATTCATGGCTTCGTTGCGTCGCGATTTGACGTTTACGAAGTCTTCCAAAAGGATGTCCAACTCGTTGATTTCTGGCCAAATACCATCCTTGTTGGTGTAGGAAGTGCCCCATGGCGTGACTTTCAGCGGAATCTCGTATTCATAATAGTTTTCAGTGAAGTCGGTACCAATACGCATAAAGACGGTGAGGTCTTGGTCTTCGAGTGGGCTGTCCTCATGGGCAGCTTCAGCATGGACGAACATCTTCAGATATTTGTATTGCCGCAGGTCGAAGTCGGCGGTTTTGTATATGGCACGACCGTCTCCGTCGGAAAGGTTTTGGACCGTCATTTGCAGCGATTGTTCGTTGATTCGGGTGACTTGCGAGATGCCGATGACTTGCTCTTGTTGGATGCCGGGAGGGATGACGTAAGGCACAGGCTGACGACGGCTGTTCTCCTCAATGTTGACCGCCGAGATGTCGAAGGTGGTTTCGTTGGTCACATCATCGGGTTGGTATTCACCAGGAGCTTGGATGCTTTGCGAGTAGGTACGCCATTCTCCTCTGACGAGGTCCAAAGTGGCGAAACGCAGTACGATGGGACGTTGGAATTCGTTGACAAACATTCTCATGAAGCGGATGGACGAGAAGTCATCGATATGGCCGACAACTTTGTCAGGTTGCTTGATGGGAATGCGGAACTGATACCATGTGCAGCTCCCGATATGGCTGTTGGGCAGACTGATGCTGGTGGCTTCGAAGATGTCGGCGATGTGGTTCTGGCCAACGACCATCTTGGCAGGGTCCAGGTCGATGACATATTGGTAGTAGCGTTCCGACTCGTTCAGCGTGTTGTCGTTGTTGATGTCTTCCACGTTGGGCATCGACGAGTTGCTGTTGATGTAGGTCTCGTTTTGTTGCATGTCGCTGGGCGAGTTGCCATCTTGCCCGTTGAATTGCTTGTAGCGGTAAAGGATGCTACCGTATTTTTCATCTGTCGAATTGTCCCATTCCGTGGAGCGGAAATAATGGAAATTGTCGCCCGAGGGGTCGTCGTAGGCATTGGTATAGGCCGTCGAGCTTTCGCCAAAGTAGTCTTTGATGACGTTCAAATAGGAGTCCTCGAAGAAGGAGCGTTCATCTTCATCGCGCAAGCCATCGAAGCCGACGTCTTGGTATTGACGGGCAGTTGATTCGTTGTTGAACGTACCCACCAAGTCTTGCAGGGTCGGCACACGGCCCCAGATGGTAGTGTCTACGTTGACGACATCTTCGTTGGTGGGCAGGCCGTTCTCATAGAATTTTCTGCCGTCGCGGAGGATGTCTTCTGAGATGTCGCCAAGGTTGATGTAGAGTTTGCCGGGGTTGTTGGCATATTCTTCATCAGCGAAGGGATCCATCAGCCAGAACTCGATATATTCGATGTTGGTAGCTTCGAAGTCGGTCGACTCCATCTTGCGCATGATACCAGCCCAACGGCTGCTTGGGTTGTTGAGTTTGCCGTCCTCATTGATACCGGCCGAATATTGCGTAGGAACCACGTCGTAGTTGTAGGGACCTCTTTCTTCGGGATAATAGGCGAGGTTGAGTACCGAGATGTTAGTGGGCGTTCCTGCTTCGATATCACGGTTGGGGAAGATTTCGGTTTCAAGCACCTGTCTGACCGAGTTTTTGGAAAGCTCTTCTGTCGTGACGTTGTGGGGGCGCGTGTTGGTGTAGGAGTCGTAGAACACGGAGTTGTCGATGACGTACCAAGCTAATTTCGCGCGGTTCATGCCATAGGCCAAACCCGTGCCAGCGGCGGCTTCAGGGAAGAGGTCGCGTTGGTTTTGTGGCGTGCTGGCCATGGCCCATGCGGTGGGCAGCCTCAGATCGATGGTTGACTTCGAGCCTTCAAAATCGTCGATGTAAGAGGTACCTCTCTCGCTGGCCGACCTAGAGAGACCGGGAATGAAGCGGGCAAACTCGCCGTCCACTCTGATGCGTGAGGGAGCTTTGGTGCTGATGCCAGGCAGCGCGTTGATGAAGGTCGTCAGCCATCGGGCTTCACTGTTGTAACTCAAGTCGGCGCCATAGATGGTGTTGGCAATGGCTTCCTCGCCGTAGTTGATTTTTTGGGTATATGATTTCTCGCCGAGGTAAAGCACAGTTCCGCCGATGTGGAAGTCCTGGTTGAATTCATGCTCGACACGTGTGCCTAAGAAAGTCTTCTTTAACGCACTGAAACCTGAATTGGATTCCAAGGCGATATTGATGGGTGTGCCGCTGTTGAGGATGCCTTCATTGATAATGGTTACGCGGCCCAAGGTGTAGTCTACGGTATAGTCTACGTTTTCAACCAATTGTGCACCACCTGCCGTGACGGTCACCGAACCTTGCGCCACGTTCATCGCGTTCAGGCTGATTTCGCTGCCCGACTGCGACGAATAGTAGCCTTGCAGGCTGAACTTGTTCTTCTCTGAATACTGCTCGGCGGAGGTTTTGGTCATCGTGTAAAGTGAGTCGTAAGCGTATTTTGCGGCCAAGTCAGGCTCGTCGGGGAAAATCTTGGTTCGGATGTGTTTGCCGAAAGGCTCCAGGACGGGGAAGAAGATGCGTCCGTTCGACGAGTTGATGGTACCGCCTTGTGTGGCAGCATGGTCCAAGAAGTCAAACACACCGTCGCCGCCTGGGGCAGGGTTGTTTTGTGTGGTCAGATTGTCAAGTCCCATCAGGTGGAGCAGCGACACGCCTTTCACCGAGCCTTCCGTGAAGTAGCCGATGGGCGTGCTGTTGGAGTTGCCGTTGTAGAAGATGTACATCATAAAGTCGGACGAGCTGACCTGATAAGCCCTGAAGTTGTAGACGTTCTTCATCATCAGGTTCCAGATGGGCATTTTCGTGTTGACGGTTGTTCCTCTCAACAGCTTGGTCACCAACACATTGGGCGTGTTGATGCCTTGATCGGAGAACTCACCTACCTGATAGACTTCGTCAGAGCCTACGATGGTGTACTGGTAGGCCACAGCCAAAGTTTGGTTGGCGTTGAGTGTGACATTCAGTGAGATGAAGCCTAATTTCGAGTTGAGTGAGAATTCAGTGTTGCTCAGTTTGCGGGCGTTCTCGATTTTCTCGAAGTCACGACCCGAGACCATGTAGCCCGACCTGCCAATACGCAACGGGTCGTTGCTCATGTAGTTGGTTACCGAGCTGATGTTGCGGATTTGGGTAGTGTCCATGCGGGTCAGCAAGTTGTTGGCCGCATTGCGTGGATAAACTGTGTTGATGCTGGAAGGGGTTACTTCGCTGTTATAGATCCACGCGTCGGTGCCTTCGCCCAAATCGCCGAGAGCAAGGATGTTACGTGTGTTTTGGGTGGATGTATTGGTGTTGGTAATCCACACTTCAATCTTAGTGATATTGATGCCCGAGGTTATGGTGGGTAGGGTGGAGAGGGCTTCTTCATAGTGGTCGCGGAAATACTGACTGAGGAAGAAGTGGCGGTTTTCTTCGTAGTCGAGGCAGCTCAGCTCGAAGTCGTTGGTTTGCGCGCCGCCTTGCACAGTGATGTTTTGCGATTCGCTTTCCTGATAGGAGACGATGGAGGAGATGGTGGTGTTGCCAAACTTGAGTTTCGATTTGATACCGAACAGTTGCTGCGTGCCAGTGATGAGGGTGCTGTTCAGCGGGAAGCTGACGTTACCGGCCTCAAGTAATTGGATGATTTCGTCTTCCTTGCCTTCGTATTTCAGGGCCAATTTATCTTGGTAATTGAAAGTGGCCTTGGTGTTCTTGTTGATGTTGAAGTTGATTTTGTCGCCGATTTTGGCCATCACGTTGAGCTGGATGTTGGGATCCATCTCGAAGTTGGTGTTACGCTGTTGTCGTTTGCTTCGCGAAGAGTCTTCACGGTAGTTGTGCTTGATGCCGAAGGTGAGGTCGACAGAACCTTGTGGGCGGATGTCAACGGTGTTGCTGCCGAAGATGGTCTCAAAAGCCTTGCCGCCGATGAACATGGGTGGGATGATGGAATTGCCGTTGGTGGTGGAACGTGCGTTTTGGCTACGGCGTTCCTTCCAGTATTCCATGATGCCTTTTTTGCTCTGATACTCAAGGTATTCATTCTCGGTCATGGTGGTCGGCGTGTCGTAATAGAAGTCGCCGATGCGGCGCTTGAAAGTGTATTGCTTTGTGATGGGGTCGTAGATGATTTCAGTGTTAAAGTTCGAGGGGTCGCTAAGGTAGAACGGCGATTGGTTGTGCAGGTCTTCCATGGGGTTGCCCGTGTTGACAGGGATGGGATAGAGGAGTTTGGTAGTATCGGGGTCGTCAGGGAAGGCGGATGGGGTAGGAATATAATGCCATGAATCGGCCACGGCCATTCGTGCTAAAGGCAAGGCAGCCATGACCGCAATTAGGCAAAGGATGATATGTCGTTTCATTATGCGATTCAAAAATTGTTGTATTACAATACTTTAAGTGCCTCTTTAATCAGCGTCTCGACGTTGGCCTCGGGCATTTGCTTAAGCAGTTTGTCCAAAGCTTTGTCGACGGCAGCTTTGCTGAAGCCCAATATCGTCAATGCTGATAACGCCTCATTCTTGATTGTATTGTCTGGAGCGGCAAAAATTTCCGTCGGGAAGTCATTTTTCTTCAGTTTGTCTTTCAAATCGATGACGATGCGCTGGGCAGTCTTGGCGCCGATGCCTTTTACGGCTTGGATGGTTTTCACGTCTTCGTTAACGATGGCGTTGCTCAACTCGTTGACAGTTAGTGAACTGAGAATGAGTCGTGCCGTGTTGCAGCCTACGCCCGACACTGAGATGAGCAGTTCGAACAGGTCGCGTTCCTTGGCGGTGAAAAAACCAAAAAGATGATGGGCGTCTTCCAGGATTTGCTCGTGGACGAACAGTCTGACATCCTCTTTCTCGCCGATGGCGGTGAAGGTGTTCAGCGTAATGTTGATGAAATAGCCGATGCCACTGTTGTCGAGAATGACGTAGGTGGGCGATTTTTCGGCTACTTTCCCTGATATGAAGGCGTACATTTGGGTGTAAATTGGATTAAACTGCAAAAGTACGAAAAATGAAGATAGGGGAAACAAATCTGCATAAAAAAAGAGGGCTTCGGCCCTCTTTTTTGATGTTTTGTTATGCAAATCTTATTTGCTGTGTTGGCACTGATGGCCTTCTTCGCCTTCGTGTTGGCACTTGTGACCTTCTTCACCTTCGTGCTTGCAGCAGCTCTTCTCACCGCCGCAACCTTCGAGGCGTTTCAGGATGAGGTCTTTCTGCTCGTCAACAGTCAAGTTGGCGAAGTTGTCCCAAGCGGCCTTCATCTGCTCGCACTGAGCCTTCATTTCGGCGCATTTTTTCTCGCATTCAGCTTTGGCTTCTTCGGTCATTTCGGCCATTTTCTTCTCGCATTCTTCCTTGCCTTCCTTGCAGCAGGCTTTGGCTTCGGCCTCGCACTCAGCCTTCTTGGCGTCCATTTGGGCAAACATTTCGTAAGCCTTCTTGTTCAATTCAGCCTTGGCTTCGTCAGTCATGGTTTCCCACTTGGCAAATTCAGCCTTGAACGCTTCCATGGGGCATTCGTGCTTTTGCTCGCAGGCTTCCGTTTGAGCGGGAGCTGGAGTCTCGGTTTCCTGTTGCTTAGGAGTGTTGTTGCAGGCGACCATAAAGAGGCTGGCCAGACCTAAAGTTAAGAATAACTTCTTCATTTTTAATGAGTTTAATGTTGTTATTTGATATTTTTCTCTATTTTGAGCGTGCAAAATTACAAATTATTTCAATGGCCACTCCAAAAAAGTGTTTTTTCGGCAAAAAAATTTCTTTTTATATAAGGTTGTTTATTTGCTGCAGATTGTCTACTTTTGCAGCCAAATTTTACGATCAAGTATTTTTGACCGCAAAACAAGCAATTGATTTTAAATCAACTAATTATAAATTCATTCTAAATCAAAAGAAATGGCAGAAAAGAAATTTTTGACATGCGACGGTAACCAGGCTGCGGCCCATGTTGCCTACATGTTCAGTGAAGTGGCCGCCATTTATCCTATCACTCCGTCGTCGCCGATGGCCGAGTATATCGATGAATGGGCCGCTAAAGGTCAGAAGAACATCTTTGGCGAGACCGTCAAAGTGGTTGAGATGCAATCCGAAGCCGGTGCAGCCGGTGCCGTCCACGGCTCGCTGCAGGCTGGCGCCCTCACCACCACCTACACCGCCTCGCAAGGTCTCTTGCTGATGATTCCCAATATGTACAAGATCGCCGGTGAATTGCTTCCTGGCGTGTTCCACGTCTCGGCCCGCGCCCTCGCCGCCCAGGCCCTGTCCATCTTCGGCGACCACGCCGACGTGATGGCCTGCCGTCAGACGGGCTTCGCCATGCTGGCCACCAGCAGTGTCCAGGAAATCATGGACCTCGCCCCTGTGGCACACCTTGCCGCCATCGAAGGCCGCGTGCCGTTTGTGCACTTCTTCGACGGCTTCCGTACCTCTCACGAAATCCAGAAGGTCGAGGCTGCCGACATGGAGAAACTCCGTAAGCTCGTCAACCAAAAGGCCCTCAAGGAATACCGCGAACGCGCCCTCAATCCTGAGCACCCCGTAACCCGTGGTACCGCCCAGAACCCCGACATCTACTTCCAGACCCGTGAGTTGCAGAACAAGTACTACGACGCTCTGCCCGACATCGTGGCCAAGTATATGAAGCAGATGAGCCGCATCACTGGCCGTCAATATGCTCCGTTCGTCTACTACGGCGCTCCCGATGCCACCGACATCATCATCGCCATGGGTTCCATCAACGACGTCATCAAGACCGTCATCGACAAGGAGAACAAGGCTGGCAAGAAGCT